>CBIHMN010000406.1:0-1534 GCA_966211005.1 uncultured Arenimonas sp. | reverse complement strand
CTTAACATCCTGCGCGGCAGGATGTTAAGCGCGATTAATCATGCACTGTCCCCGCCCCAGCCCGCCCTAGATCGCCGGCGGGAACCGTACCCGGAACCGCGCGCCGCCCAGCTCCGTCGAGCGGTCGACGGTGAGTTCGCCGCGGTAGGCCGCCACGATGTCCTGCACGATCGACAGGCCGATGCCGTGGCCATGCACACGTTCGTCGCCGCGCACGCCGCGCTGAAGCAGCCGCTCGACCTGTTCGGTCGGAATGCCGGGGCCGTCGTCCTCGATCACGAAGAACACGCCGGGCCGCCGATTGGCGGACGCGGCTTCCGATTTCACCGTCAGCAGCACCCGGCGCTGCGCCCACTTGAACGCGTTCTCCAGCAGGTTGCCGAGCAGCTCCTGCAGGTCGCCCAGTTCGCCATGGAACCGCGCCGCCGGATCGAAATCGAACTCGCACAGCACCCCGCGCGCCGCGTACACCTTCTCCAGCCCGGCGACGATCTCCTCGGCGCGCGGTGCGATCTCGATCGGCGCCGCGAACAGCGCATGACCGCTGCGCGCCGCGCGCGACAGCTGGTAGGACACGATCTCGTTCATCCGCTGCACCTGCGCGGCCACCTCGCGGCGCAGGTCGTCGTGCCCGGCGTCATTGTCGAGCCGCGTCTGCAGCACCGCCAGCGGCGTCTTCAGGCTGTGCGCGAGGTCCGAGAGCGTGTTGCGGCTGCGCTCGAGATGCGAGCGTTCGCTTTCGATCAGCCCGTTCACGCTTTCGGTCAGCTGCTCCAGCTCGCGCGGGTGGCTGCCCGACAGCCGCTGGCTCTTGCCGGTGCGCACGCGCTGCAGTTCACGCTCGACCCCGCGCAGCGGCAGCAGGCTCCAGCGCAGCACCAGCAGCTGCACCAGCAGCAGCGCCAGTGCCGCCATGCCGAGCCAGCCCCACAGCGCGCGCCGGAACACCGCGACCTGGTCCTGGATCTGCGCCGCGTCCTCGTAGACGCTGAGCGTCAGCGGGAAATCGCCCGCCGATTCCCAGATCACGCCGATCGAATACGCGTAGACGCTGTTTTCCGTGCCGCGCGCATCGACGATCGCCAGCGGTCCTTCGAATTTCTTCTCGCCCGCCTCCATGAACGCGACCGGCGGCAGCGAGCGGCCCAGCGCGGACGCCGATTCCCAGCGCAGGCCGTCGCCGCGCACGCTCGCGTACAGGCCGCTGCCGGGAATGTTGAAGCGGATGTCGGGCGGCGGCTCCGGCGCGATGAAGGCGCGCGCCCGGTCCAGCTCGGAACCGGACAGATACCCGTTGGCGAGATCCGACAGCCGCTCGCGCAGCGCGTTCTGCGCGGTGTCGACGAACGCGCGATCGAGCGCGTAGCCGGTGAGCCCGAGGAACGCGACGAGGAACAGGCTCGCGGCGGCGAGCTGCCTGGCCTGCAGCGAAAGGGTGCGCCAGCCGCGCAACGCGGGGTTACTCGTCGCGGGGGATCGCGAAGCGGTAGCCGCGGCCGCGGACGGTCTCGATCGGCTTGATCTCGCCTTCCGG
>CBIHMN010000405.1:0-1565 GCA_966211005.1 uncultured Arenimonas sp. | reverse complement strand
GTGTGGGGATCGGGGAAAGGCACTGTCGGGGCTGAAGGCCCTCTTACATCGGGGCTGAAGGCCCTCTTACATCGGGCCTGAAGGCGCTCCCACACATCGGGCCTGAAGGCCCTCCCACATCGGGCCTGAAGGCCCTCCCACACTACATCGCGATATAGCGCTGCAGCTGGTCGATCTCTTCGCGCTGGTCTTCGATCACCGCTTTCACGAGGTCGCCGATCGAGACGAGGCCGACGACGCCGCCACCGGCATCGAGCACCGGCAGGTGGCGGATGCGGCGGTCGGTCATGATCTGCATGCAGGTCTGCGCGCTGTCGTTCGGGGACACGGAGACGACCGGGCTGGACATGATCTGCGCCACCGGCGTGTCGGACGACGAGCGGCCCTGCAGGATCACCTTGCGGGCGTAGTCGCGCTCGGTGGCGATGCCGACGAGGCGGCCGGCTTCGACGATCAGCACCGAGCCGATGTGGTGTTCGGCCATCAGGCGGATGACGTCGAGCACCGGGGCGTCCTTCGCCACCGTGACGACGGCCGCGGACTTGTTCTCGAGGATCTGGTTCACGTTGCGCATGGGGTGCCCTCCGTGGAACTTGGAAAGATCATACGCCGCGATCGGCGGGTAGGAGCGGCTTCAGCCGCGATGGGAATGAGCGATTTCGGTCGCGGCTGAAGCCGCTCCTACGGGGGCGGCTCGGATCTCGTCGCTCACCAGATACAGCGGGCGCTGCTTCACTTCGATGTAGGTGCGGCCGAGGTATTCGCCGACGATGCCGAGGGCCATCAGCTGGATGCCGCCGAGGAACAGCACCACCGTCATCAGCGACGGCCAGCCCTGCACCGGGTCGCCCCACAGCAGCGTGCGGGCGATGATCCAGCTGCCCCAGCCGAACGCCACCAGCGCCGTCAGCACGCCGATGTAGGTGGCCATGCGCAGCGGCAGCGTCGAGAAACTGGTGATGCCTTCCAGCGCGAGGTTCCACAGCCGCCAGTAGCTGAATTTCGAGCGGCCCGCGACGCGCGGCGCGCGTTCGTACGCCAGCGCCGCCTGGCGGAAACCCACCCACGCGAACAGGCCCTTCATGAAACGCTGGCGTTCGCGCGTCTGGCGCAGCGCGTCGAGCACGCGGCGCGAGACGAGGCGGAAGTCGCCGGTGTCCGGCGGCACGGGGATGTTCGAGAGGCGGTTCATCACGCGGTAGAACGCCGCGGCGGTGAAGCGCTTGAACCAGCTCTCGCCGTCGCGGCGCGAGCGCGTGCCGTAGACGACGTCGAACCCCTCGCGCCATTTCGCGACGAATGCGGGCACGAGTTCCGGCGGGTCCTGGCCGTCGGCGTCCAGCACGATCGCGGCGTCGGTGTCGACGTGGTCGAGACCGGCGGTGAGCGCCGGCTCCTTGCCGAAGTTGCGCGCGAGGCGCAGCAGGGCCACGCGCGGGTCGCTCGCGGCCAGCTGCTGCAGCACGTCCCAGGTGCCGTCGCGGCTGCCGTCGTCGACGTAGAGCACGCGGCCGTCGATGTCGGGCATGGCGTCGAGCGCCGCCGCGAGCCGCGTGCTCTACGTC
>CBIHMN010000404.1:0-1657 GCA_966211005.1 uncultured Arenimonas sp. | reverse complement strand
TCGAACCCCCGACCCTCTCCTTGTAAGGGAGACGCTCTACCGCTGAGCTAAGCACCCCTCCCCAAGGAAGGCGCTCAGTTTACGGCATCCTTCAGGGCTTTGCCAGCCTTGAAGGCCGGATTCTTCGAGGCTTTGATCTTGATCGTGTCGCCGGTCTGCGGGTTGCGACCCTGGCGCGCGGCGCGCTTGCGCACCGAGAAGGTGCCGAAGCCCACCAGCGTGACCGTGTCGCCTTTCTTCAGCGCCTTCTTGATCACTTCGATCATCGCGTCGACCGCGCGACCGGCATCGGCCTTGGACATCTCGGCGTCGTCGGCGACGGCACTCGTAAATTCGGCTTTGTTCATCATGGACTCCCTGGGCGGGCGCAACCCGCGTGTCTTGAAAACGGATCGGCCCGGCGAAGCTGGGCCTCGAATCCGATCCACCTGTACCTTCGCGCGCTAGACGAAACCTGCGCAAAGGTTGAGGGATTTATACCAGCGGGCCATGACGCGCGCAAGCCGGAAAGCCAATGATGACGCGGGTTTCCGGCATTCGCGCGCGTGTCGCGTCAGTGCGTCAGCGACGCGCTGCCGACATCCTTGCCACCCGTTTCACCGGGCGTACCGGGCGACGGTTCGGCGGCGGCATCGGGTGCCAGCGGCCGTACGAGCGCGACGTCCAGCACCTCGTCGATCCACTTCACCGGGATGATCTTCAGGCCCTGCGTGACGTTCTTCGGGATGTCGGCGAGATCCTTCCGGTTCTCTTCCGGAATGAGCACGGTGCGGATGCCGCCGCGCAGCGCCGCCAGCAGCTTCTCCTTCAGGCCGCCGATCGGGAGCACGCGACCGCGCAGCGTGATCTCGCCGGTCATCGCGACGTCGGCGCGCACCGGCACCTTCGACAGCACCGACACCAGCGCGGTCACCATCGCGATGCCCGCGCTGGGGCCGTCCTTCGGCGTCGCGCCTTCGGGCACGTGCACGTGCGTGTCGAACTTCTGATGGAACTCGGTGTCGAGTCCGAGGCGGTCGCTGCGCGAACGCACGACGCTGTAAGCGGCCTTCACCGACTCCTGCATCACGTCGCCGAGCTGGCCGGTGAGGATCAGCTGCCCCTTGCCGGGCAGCAGCGACGCCTCGATCTGCAGCAGGTCGCCGCCGACTTCCGTCCACGCCAGGCCGGTGACGAGGCCCACCTCGGCCTCGAGTTCGGCGCGGCCGAAATCGTACTTCTGGACACCGAGGTACTTGTCGAGGTTCTTCGGGGTGACCGCGACCGAATGCGCCTTGCCCGACTTGCGCGGACCCGCCAGCGCGATCTCGCGCACGACCTTGCGGGCGATCTTCGAGATCTCGCGCTCGAGGTTGCGCACGCCGGATTCGCGCGTGTAGTAGCGCACGATGTCGCGGATCGCCGCCTCGCTGATCTTGAGCTCGCCGGGCCGGAGACCGTTGGCCTTGACCTGCTTCGCCACGAGGTAGTTCTGGGCGATGTGCAGCTTCTCGTCTTCGGTGTAACCGGGGATCCGGATCACTTCCATCCGGTCGAGCAGCGGCCCGGGAATGTTCAGCGAATTGGCCGTGGCGACGAACATCACTTCCGACAGGTCGAGGTCGACCTCGAGGTAGTGGTCGTTGAACGCGTGGTTCTGCTCGGGGTCGAGCACCTC
>CBIHMN010000403.1:0-1666 GCA_966211005.1 uncultured Arenimonas sp. | reverse complement strand
CGATGAAGGGCGTGATCATGGCGTTCTGGTACCTGACCAGCACGTTCGGCGGCCTGTGGGTGCTGCTGACGAACGCGACCGTGCGCCACCCCGA
Organism: uncultured Arenimonas sp.; assembly: GCA_966211005.1. GTDB lineage: Bacteria > Pseudomonadota > Gammaproteobacteria > Xanthomonadales > Xanthomonadaceae > Arenimonas. The sequence continues at coordinate 1,572 of CBIHMN010000403.1, read as the reverse complement.
CGTGATCGGCTGGATCACCGCGCAGGGCTGGACGGAGAACGCGTTCCTGATGTTCTTCTTCGCCGGGTTCGCGCTGGTCGCGGCGCTCGCGTTCGCGGCGTACGCGCGCACGTACCGGATGCAGGAATACTACCGCCCCGCCTGAATCTTCGACCGCCGGTCACCGACGATGACGACGCCCGCCGCCGTTTCGCGACGCTCGACGCCGCTGCGCGCGCTGCTGCCGTGGCTGGCGGGCGTCCTCGTGGCCGGCAGCACGCTGCTGCACGTGCCGGTGCTGCTGCTGGCCGCGCTGGCGAAGGCCGTGCTGCGGGTGCGCGCCTGGCAGCCACGACTCGACCGCGCGCTGGTCGCGATCGCGGAGAGCTGGATCGGTTTCAACAGCCGGCTGATCGACCTGTTCACCGGCACGCGTTTCGTCGTCGAGGGCCTCGAGGCGCTGCAGCCGCGCGGGCACTACCTCGTGCTCGCCAACCACCAGAGCTGGGTCGACATCCCGGTGCTGCAGAAGGTGCTCAACCGCCGCATCCCGCTGCTGCGCTTCTTCCTGAAGAGCCAGCTGTTCTGGGTGCCGCTGCTGGGCATCGCGTGGTGGGCGCTCGATTTCCCGTTCATGAAGCGCTACCCGAAATCCAGGATCGCGAAGAACCCGGCGCTGGCTGGCCGCGACCTCGAGGTGACGCGCCGCGCCTGCGAGAAGTTCCGGCACATCCCGGTGTCGGTGATGAATTTCGTCGAGGGCACGCGCTTCACGCCCGCCAAGCATCGCGCCCAGAATCCGCCGTTCCGGCACCTGCTGAAGCCGAAGGCCGGCGGCGTCGCGTTCGTGATCGGCGCGATGGGCGAGGGCATCCAGTCGGTGCTCGACGTGACGCTGCACTACGACATCGGCACGCCGACGCTCGTCGATCTGTTCGGCGACCGGATCGGCACGATCCGCGTCCACGTCGTCGAGCGTCCGGTCCCGCCCGAATTCGCCGGTCGCGACTACGAGTCCGACCGGGCCTTCCGCGTGCAGTTCCAGGCGTGGCTCAACACCCTCTGGCACGAAAAGGACGCCCGCCTCGCTGCGTGGCGTGCGTCTGAAGCGGATTCCGGAGTGGGCTGAGGCGTCGCCGGCCGTACCGCGCTGCGAGGGTCCACTTTTGCCTCGGTGAAGCCTTTTATCTCGGCAAAAGTGGACCCTCGCATCGCGGCACGTCCGCACGATTCTCTGCGGCGCTCCGGAAGCCGCATCCACCGGCGCGCGCCGGCAGCGAAGCCGTCGAACCTTTCGACGGGTTGCGGACAAACCGCAGGCGTGGCGACCGGGCGTCACTCCGGTGCTGCGGGATTCGCTATCCGGGGGCGCACCTTCGTGCGCCGAACGACCCCTTGCCGGGGGCCGAGGGACGCAGGCGCAGACGGTCCAGCTGAAACCGATGCGTTCTCGCCCGTTTCGCTTCGCATCCGCCACCGCAAGCGTGGCTCGACGGGAATATCGAGTGCGGCTGCGTTTTCACGCGCCGGTGGAATGCGTGTGCGTCGGCCGGAACGGAGTGACGACGGCGGTGCGCTATCGCGCGAAGGTCC
>CBIHMN010000402.1:0-1686 GCA_966211005.1 uncultured Arenimonas sp. | reverse complement strand
GACGATCCGCAGGTCCAGCGTTTCGCCGTCGGATTCGTATTGCTTGATGCGCAGCGGCAGCCACCCGCGCTCGCGCGCGAACCAGATCTTCGTGACGCGCCCGCTGTCGTCGTCGCGCACGCGCTCCACGCGCACCGCGCGCTCGCGGCCGATCGCCGTGCGCAGGATCACGTTCTTCGCGGTGCGGTAGGTCTGCTTCTCGGTGTTGCGGCGTTCGGCGACGTCGAACTCGAACGCGCCGCGCTCGCCGGCGGCGAGCTTGGACATCAGCACCGCGGTGATGGCGTGCTTGTCGACCATGCCCGGCGCGTATGCCAGCGGCGTGGTCTCGTCCTTGTAGGTGCTGCGCGCGGTGCCGGCCTTCGCGTCGACCTGCAGGAGCTGCGTGCGTTCGTTCCACGCCGCCTTCTGCTGCATGCGGTATTCCACCGACTGCGGCCTGGCGCCGTTCCAGTCGATCACGCTGCGTTCCTCGCGGCGCACGCCGGCCGCGGCGAACAGGCCTTCGGTGGCCGCGCTGGTCGTCGTGAGTTCGTAGCGGCCGTCGCCGAGCGCGCGCAGCGTGATCGTGCCGGTGCCGAGCTTCTTGTCGTTCTGGAACACCTCGTACTCGGCGCTGAACGGCTTCGGCGGTGGCGCGGCCACGGCGGTGACGGGCAGCAGCAGGGCGAGGGCGAATAGGAGGTTGCGCATCGGTCAGGCTCCGGTGAGGCGATCGTGGTCGTCGAGCTGCAGCGGCGCGGCGAGGCGGCGGCCGTCGAGTTCGACATGGTCGGGATGCAGCGTCGCGCGGCCGTCGGCCAGCAGCGCGACGGCGGCGCACAGCAGCGCGTGTTCGCGCGGCAGCAGGCGGGCGGCGAGGGCGTCGGTGTCGTCGCCGGGCCGCACGGGGATGCGGACCTGCGCCAGCACCGGGCCCGCGTCCAGCGCCGGAACGACCGAATGCACGCTCGCGCCGTGCACGGCGTCGCCGGCGGCGAGCACCGCGGCGTGCGTGCGCAGCCCGGGGTATTTCGGCAGCAGGGACGGGTGGATGTTGAGCATGCGGTTCTCGAATCGAGCCAGCGCGGCGGCGCCGATGATGCGCAAGTAACCCGCACAGACGATGAGGTCGGGCTGAACGGCATCGACCGCGCCGAACAGGGCGGCGTCGTGCGCATCGCGGTCGGCATGGTCGCGCGGCGCGTGCGACGCGACGTGAAGGCCGGCCTCGCGCGCGATCCGCAGCGCCTCGCACGACGGCCGATCGGAGAACACCCCGACGATCCGCGCGCGAATCGCACCTGAATCGATCGCGCGGACGAGCGCCCGCAGATTCGTCCCGCGACCGGAGGCTACGACGGCGATTCGATACATGCGTCGGCTCCGTGGTTCAGTTTTCTGGCCACGACTTACACGACGGAAGCCACGACCGAGCACGGGAAAGCAAGAGCGATACCTTTCAAGAGCTTTATTCGTGCTCGGTCGTGGCTCTTCGTCGTGTCGGTCGTGGCCAAGCCTTACCCGATCCGCACGCGTTCGCGCGATCCGTCCGCGACGACCTCGCCGATGCGCCAGTGGCCCAGCCCGTGCCCGTCGAGGTCGCCTTCGATCGCCGACACCGCGCCCGGCGGAACCACCAGCACGAAGCCGATGCCGCAGTTGAACGTGCGCCACATCTCCTCGCGCGGCACCGCGCCTTCGCGC
>CBIHMN010000401.1:0-1710 GCA_966211005.1 uncultured Arenimonas sp. | reverse complement strand
TGCGCTTCGTGTTCATGCTCCCGCAGGCGGCCAGCGCCAGCAGCAGGAGGACGGCGGTCGCGCGCAGCGGGAATCGGTTCATGGCCGCATTATGCACCGCGGATCGCCGCGAACCGCCCCTCGAACGCGGCGACGGCGCGCCCGGTCGAATCGACCACGTGCGCGACCATTTCCACCCGCGCGCGGCCGCGCTCGCGCAGGCTCCGCGACACGCCGTCCCAGTCGGTGCCGGGGGCCGGCCACGCTTCGGCGACCAGGTCCTCGTACAGGGGCGCGAGATAGCGCAGCCGGCTGTCGGCGACGTACACCTCGGCGGCGATGCCGGCCTGCGCCAGGCGCGTGGTCAGCAGACCCCAGCCGGCGAGCGTCATCGCCCCGGCGAGGCTGCCGCCGAATGCGCAGCCCTTGTCGTTCACGTTGGCGGCGAGCGGCGCATGCAGCCGCAGCCGGTCGCCGTCGATCCCGACGGCACGCAGGTGCATCGCCGCGACCGGCGGCATCGCGGCGAAATGGGTGTTCAGCGCGGCGAGCGCGGCGGCGGTGTCGTGCATCGGTCCTCGACCCGGGGGTATGCGAAGCTGGCGCGCATGACCCCGACGGATCCGACGCTGGCGGGATGGTATGTCATCTCGCTGAGGCCCTCCGGCGGCCACGATCCCGTGCGCCGGGCGGCGGTCGCGCGCGGCGCGCGGCTGCTGCCGCTGTCGACGCTGCGGCTCGTGCCGCTGTCGGCGGGGCCGGCGCTCGCGGCGGCGATGGCCTGCCCGCGCGTCGTGTTCACGAGCCCGGCGGCGGTTCGCTTCGCCGCGGCGCTGCAGCCGTTGCGGGCCGAACCGGGGCGGCAGGAGTTCGCGGTCGGGGCCGGCACGGCGGGCGCGCTGAAGCGGGCCGGCCTGCCCGGGGCGATCTCGCCGCCGACCGGTGGCGACGCCGAGACGCTGCTGGCCCTCCCCGGCCTGCAGGGTCCCGGCCCGGTCGGGCTGGTCACCGCGCCGGGCGGCCGCGGACTGATCGCCGACGCCCTCGCGGGCCGCGGCGCCGCCGTGCACCGCGCCGACGTCTATCGGCGCGATCGCGTGCGGCCGCGCGCCGACCGCCTCGGCCAGCTGGCGATGCTGCCGCCGAGCAGCGCGCTCCTCGTCAGCAGCGGGGAAGCGTTCGAAGCGCTGTGGGCCGAACTGGCCGAAGGCCCGCGCGCACTGCTGCGCGGTCGCCCGGTCGTGGCCAGCAGCCCGCGGCTCGCGGTCCTGCTCGCCGCGGCCGGGTTCGCGACCATCGTCAGCGCCGATTCCACCGTGCCGGCGCGCATGCTGGCGGCGCTCGCCGCCGATGTGGCCGCGGGACGCTTCCGGTAGCATTGCAGGCGTTTTCCAGCTTTCCCCCGGCCGTGGACACGACGCTCGACGATTCCCACGATCTCCCGCCCCGCGATCGCCGTTCCGGCGCCGCGCGATGGCTGTGGCTGCTGGTGCTGATCGCGGTCGCGGCCGCGGCCGGCGCGTGGTGGTGGCGCGAGCGGCCGCGGGCCGACGAAGGCCCCGACCTGAGCCCCGAAGCGCTCGACACGCGTCTGCTCGATGCCGAGCAGGCCGTGGTCGCGCTGCGCCGCACGCAGGGCAACCTGGAACAGAAGCTCGCCGACACGACCGCGCGCACTGGCCTGCTGCGCGACGAGGTGCTCGGCGTCGGCCAGCGCGCGGCGATCCTGGA
>CBIHMN010000400.1:0-1710 GCA_966211005.1 uncultured Arenimonas sp. | reverse complement strand
AGGATGTGCGGCTGGCCGAAGTAGCCCAGGCCCCACGCGAGCAGCGAGATCACGCCGACCACGCTCGCGCCCTTCAGGAAGTCCAGCTTCGACGGATCGACCTGTTCGACCAGCGCCACGCTTTCGGCGACGCCCCCGGTGCCGAGCACGACGAACACCGGCGTCAGCAGCAACGCGAAGATCATCAGCGTGGCCTGCACGGTGTCGGTCCAGCTCACCGCGAGGAAGCCGCCGATCAGCGTGTAGAGGATCGTCGCGCCGGCGCCGTACCAGATGGCCTGCGCATACGGCACCGCGAACACGGACTCGAACAGCCGCGCGCCGGCGACGATGCCCGACGCGCAGTAGATCGCGAAGAACACCAGGATGATCGCCGCCGCCAGGATGCGCAGCAGCCTGCCCCGGTCCTCGAAGCGATGCGTGAAGTAGTCGGGCAGCGTCAGCGCGTTTTCGCTGCGTTCGGTGTACACGCGCAGCGGCGCGGCGACCCAGCGCCAGTTCGCCCATGCGCCGAGCACGAGGCCGATCCCGATCCACGCTTCCGACAGGCCGCCGAGATACAGCGCACCGGGCAGGCCCAGCAGCAGCCAGCCGCTCATGTCCGATGCGCCGGCGGACAGCGCGGTGACATACGGCCCGAGCGAGCGGCCGCCGAGGATGTAGTCGTCGAAACTGCGCGTCGAATACCACGCGAAGAATCCGATCCCGATCATCGCGAGGATGTAGATCGCGAACGTGACGTGCAACGGCGAGAGCTGGCCCATGGGTTCCCCGACCGACGAGAAGGCGGGGGCAAGCTTAGCCTGCGGCGCTGGCGGCCGCCCGTGCCTGACGCGGACTCAGTCGTCGTCGGGCCACGCGATCGTCGGCTTCCCGGCCGACGCGGCCTTCGGCGCCGGCAGCGCGGCGACGGCCTGCCACACCTTCAGCGCGTCGACCGTGGGCGCGACGTCGTGCACGCGGATCAGTTGCGCGCCGTACTCCGCCGCGAGCACCGCCGCGGCGACCGACGCGTGCACGCGCGCGTCGACCTCGCGGCCGGTCAGCTCGCCGAGCGTGCGCTTGCGCGACAGCCCGGCGAGCACCGGCACGCCCAGGTCGGTGAAGCGCGCGAGCTGGCGCAGCAGCCGCAGGTTGTGCGCGGACGTCTTGCCGAAGCCGAATCCGGGGTCGACCACGAGCCGCTTCTTCGGGATGCCGGCCATCTCGGCGGCGAAGATCCGCTCGGCGAGGAACCGGTGCACGTCGGCGACGACGTCGTCGTAGACCGGGGCGTCCTGCATCGTCCGCGGCTCGCCGAGCATGTGCATCAGCACGACCGGCACGTCGAGCGCCGCCGCCGCGTCGAGCGCGCCTTCGGCACGCAGCGCGCGCACGTCGTTGATCATCCCCGCGCCGGCCGCGACCGCGGCGCGCATCACCGCGGGCTTGCTGGTGTCCACGGAAACGGGCAGCGACGTCTCGCGGACGAGCCGCTCGATCACCGGAACCACGCGGGCGATCTCGTCTTCCAGCGTCACGGCGGCCGCTCCGGGCCGTGTCGACTCGCCGCCGACGTCGAGCAGGTCGGCTCCTTCCGCCGCGAGGCGCAGGCCGTGCGCGACGGCGGAGTCGACGTCGGCATGCGCGCCGCCGTCCGAGAACGAATCGGGCGTCACGTTGACGATGCCCATCACCTGCGGGCGGTCGAGGCGCAGCACGCGGCCGGCG
>CBIHMN010000399.1:0-1785 GCA_966211005.1 uncultured Arenimonas sp. | reverse complement strand
TCGTGTTCCGGTTCCTCAGCTTCGTGCCGTTGCCCGGCGTCAACCCGCTGATCCTCGAGGATCTTTACGCGCAGACGCGCGGTGGCATCCTCGACCTGTTCAACACGTTCTCGGGTGGATCGCTCGAGCGCATGAGCCTGATCGCGCTTGGCGTGATGCCGTACATCACGGCGTCGATCGTGGTGCAGCTCGCCGCCGCGCTACATCCGTCGCTTGTGGCGCTGAAAAAGGAAGGCGAGGCGGGGCGCAAGAAGCTCAACCAGTACACGCGCTACGGCACCGTGCTGCTGTGCGCGATCCAGGGCTGGTTCCTTGCCGTGGGGCTCGAGGCCTATGGTTCTCAGAACGGCCTGCAAGCGGTCATCAACCCCGGCGTTCTGTTCAAGGTCACGGCGGTTATCAATCTCGTCGGCGGCACCATGTTCCTGCTGTGGCTCGGTGAACAGATCACCAGCCGCGGGATCGGTAACGGCGTCTCGCTGATCATCATGGCCGGCATCGTGGCGCAGTTTCCCGCTTTCGCCGGCCAGTTGTTCGAAGGCGGCCGCACGGGATCGATCAGCGCATTCGTTCTTGTCAGCCTTCTCGTGACGATCGTCGGCATGGTAGTCTTCATCTGTTTCATGGAGCGTGCCCAGCGCCGCCTGCTGATCCAGTATCCGAAGCGCGCCAGCGCAAAGGGAATGATGCAGGCCGACCGCAGCCACCTTCCGCTCAAGCTCAACACCGCCGGCGTGATCCCGCCGATCTTCGCCAGCTCGCTGCTGGTGCTGCCGCTGACCATCACCCAGTTCGCCGGCAACTCGATGACCACCGACAGCGCGTTCTATTCGGTCGTCCAGACGCTCAACCAGTACCTCGGGCGCGGGCAGCCGCTTTACCTCGCGTTCTTCGCCGCGGGGATCATCTTCTTCACGTTCTTCTACACCTCGGTCGTGTTCAATCCCGAGGAGACGGCGGAGAACCTGAAGAAGAACGGCGGCTTCATTCCGGGTATCCGCCCGGGCAAGAATACCGAGCGTTATCTCGATTACGTGCTCGAACGCATCACGGTGATCGGCGCGATCTACCTGACCTTCGTCTGCGTGTTTCCGGAGTGGATGATCAACCAGACCGGCATCCAGTTGCTCGGCGTGCTCGGCGGTACCAGCCTGCTGATCGTCGTCAACGTCACGGTCGACACGATCTCGCAGATCCAGTCGCACCTGCTGGCGCACCAGTACGGCGACCTGATCAAGAAGGCCAAGCTGAAGGGCCGCCTGCGCTGACGGGCTGAACGGAGGGGCAGGGCGCGGTGAACATCATTCTTCTCGGACCGCCCGGCGCGGGCAAGGGCACGCAGGCCGCACGCCTGGTCGAGCATCACGGGATGCGGCAACTCTCGACCGGCGACATGCTGCGCGCGGCGGTCAAGGCCGAAACACCCGTCGGGCTTGAAGCCAAGGCGGTCATGGAACGCGGTGAGCTCGTCAGCGATGAAATCGTCAGCAAGCTCATCGATGCCGAACTGGCTTCGATGGGACCCGAGGTAGGGGCCATTTTCGACGGCTATCCGCGCACGGCGGCGCAGGCCGAGCAGCTCGATGCCATTCTCGCGCAGCACGATCGCGCGCTCGACCACGTCATCGAGCTCGAGGTCGACGAAGACGCGCTGGTAGAGCGGATCACCGGGCGCTTCACCTGCGCCAGTTGCGGCACGGGCTATCACGACGTCTACAAGCAGCCCGCGACCGCGGGTACGTGCGACAAGTGCGGCAGCCACGAATTCAAACGCCGGCCGGACGA
>CBIHMN010000398.1:0-1788 GCA_966211005.1 uncultured Arenimonas sp. | reverse complement strand
GCGCGCTGGTCGAGGTCGAGGTCGCGGATGTCGTACCACGCCGGCATCCGCACGCCGCCATTGATCGTGACCGCGCGCACCGGCGCGTGCGGGAACACGAAGCGCAGCGCCGGCCAGCCCGGCCGCACCAGTTCGGGCACGATCGGCGCGAAATCGTTGCCGTCGGCGCCGAGGCCGTGCAGCCAGACCAGGCTCCATTCCGGTTTCGGACCCGTCTCGCGCTGGACGGCCTCGAGCAGGGTCGTCATGGCGTCGCCTCCGGCGCGGCGGCCCCGGTGGCCGAAGCTTTCACCGCGGCGTCGTCGGTCGGCGGGCGCCGCCGCACCGTCACGCCCGTCAGGTCGAGCGCGTTCTCGATGTCGAACGTGATGCCCTCGGCGAGATCGAGCGTGACGTGGCCGTAGCCCCGCTCCCGATCCACGTACACCCTGCCGACGTCGGCGGTGACCACGAGGTCGTCGATCCGGCCTTCGATGTCGACCGTGCCTTCGTCGGAGCACCCGCACGCGCCGGCGTCGTCGTGCCCGGCGTCGGTGTCCACATGGCTGCGGCGCACGACTTCGAGGCGCGCCGCACCGCCTTCCCACGCGAACGGCGCGACCGTCGAAACCTGCATCCGCTCGACGGGGCGCTTCGCTTCCACCGCAAGCGGCGCGCGCGCGTCGATCCGCTGCAGCCACGCCGGCACGACGACTTCGGCGCCATGCCACCGGTTCGCGCCGGCGTCGATCCGGACGACGAGCGTGTCGCCGTCGCGCGTCACGACGGCTTTCGCATCCGTGTGGCGGCCGAGGGATACGCGGGGCGCCCCGCCACCGATCGCGACCTCGACCTTGCCGGCCGATACGACGCGCAGCTGCGTGATCCCGGTGAAATCCAGCGATTCCACCCGTGGCCCCGAATCGGCGCCGTCGTCGGGCCGGGAGAAGGCGAGCGCGAGGCAGGCCACCGCCGCGACGAAGGTCCAGCGCGTGCGCCTCATCGATGCAGCTCCCGTTCCTGCAGCGCGAACAACCCCGCCAGCCAGAACAGCGCCGGCACGCCGAACCAGAACAGCAGCGAGATCACGGTGTCGCCGAGCGATCGCGTGGCGTCGTCGTCGCCCCAGAACGCGAAGACGGTGGCCGGCGAGCCGCCGACGAAGGCCGAGAACATCGACAGGCTGATCATCAGCGCCACGCCGGCGAGGATGGTCTTGATGAAGGGCATCCGGTGGAAATACAGGCTGCCGAGCACCGCGAACCCCTGCGCGCCCACCAGCAGCAGCGCCGTCGTGGCGAGGACGCGGCCCTGCGTCTCCTCGGCGCCGAGCGCCCATGGCAGCAGCAGCTGGTATCGCTCCGGGTCGCCCGCGGCGCGCAGCGCGCGCGGCGTGTCCGCGTCCACCCCGGCCTGCGCCGCGGCATCGGCGACGGCCGCCGCTTTCGCGAGCAGCCACGCCGGCACGTTGACGATCTCGAACGCGACGCAGAACGCGAGCGGGTACGCGACGGCGACCACGAGAAACGCCAGCAGCCACTTCTCGAACGCCGACGCCGGCCGCATCAGCGTCAGCAGGCCCACCTCGGGCTGCACCATCGCCTGGAAGTAGCGGCCGGCGAACACCGGGGCGCTGACGAACAGCGCGCCGTAGAACAGCGCGGTCTGGCCGTCGCGCGTGAACGCCATGCGGCCGCTCACGGTCGCCAGGAACAGGTACATCAGCGCCAGCAGCAGCGTGCCGATCGCGAGGAACCAGCCCCAGCCGCGTCGCTGTTCGACCCACTGGGCGGCGGCGAGACGGGCGAA
>CBIHMN010000397.1:0-1788 GCA_966211005.1 uncultured Arenimonas sp. | reverse complement strand
GCGCGAGGAGATGATCCTGGAGCGCCTGCGCCAGGGCATCCTGCAGTCGCGCGTGCAGGTCAGCGAAGCCGAGATCGACCAGCTGCTCGCCACGCGCGAGGTCGGCGGCCCGGAAATCCACCTGCGCAACCTGCTGGTGGCGCTGCCCGACGGGGCGACGCCGGAGCAGATCGCGACCGCGAAGCAGAAGATCGACGGCATCCGCGGCCTGATCGAGCGCGGCGAGCTCGACTTCGCGGCCGCCGCGATCCGCTATTCCGACGCGCAGAACGCGCTCGAAGGCGGCGAGATCGGCTGGCGCACGTACGACTCGATCCCGCCGGCGTTCGCGACGATGCTGCAGGCGATGCAGCCGGGCCAGGTGAGCGAGCCCGTGCGCGGCCCGAACGGTTACCAGATGGTGCAGCTGGTCGAGCGGCGCGACAGCGGTTCGCAGACCATCGAGGAATACAACGCGCAGGGACTGCTGGTCCGCACCACGCCGACGCTTCCGGAAGAGGCCGCGCGGCAGAAGGCCGAGGACCTGCGCGCGCGCATCGCCGCGGGCGAGGATTTCGCGGCGATCGCCCGGGCCGAATCCGACGACACGATGACGCGCGGCGAAGGCGGCGACATGGGCTGGTTCCCGCTCGGCGCGTGGGGCACCTCGGTCGCGGCGCAGCTGCAGCAGCTGGCCGACGGCGAACTGTCGCAGCCGTTCCGCAGCGAAGTGGGCTGGCACGTCATCCGTCGTCTCGGCACGCGCGTTTCGGACGTCACCGAGAAGAACCGCCGCAACCAGGCGCGCGAACTGATCGCGCAGCGCAAGTCCGAGGAGGAATTCGAACGCTTCCTGCGGCAGATGCGCGCCGAGGCGTTCGTCGAAAGCCGCCTGGCGGCGCCCGCGGCGACGACGTCGAACTGACGGCGATGCGGCCGCGGCTGGCGCTGGTTCCCGGTGAACCGGCCGGCGTCGGCCCCGAACTCTGCGTCCGTCTCGCGCAGCGGCCTCCGGCCGCCGCGCTGCTCGCCTTCGCCGATCCCGACACGCTGCTCGCCGCCGCGCGCCGGCTCGGCCTGCCGCTGCGGCTGCGCGAACCCGACGCCGACGCCGCGCCCGGCGAGCTGCCGCTGCAGCCCGTAGCGCAGGCGCAGGCGGTGCGTTTCGGCGAGGCCGACCCGGCGAACGCGCCCGCGGTGATCGCCGCGCTCACCGACGCGGCGGCCGCCTGCCTGCGCGGCGAATGCCACGGCCTGGTCACCGGCCCGGTGCACAAGGCGAGCATCAACGCCGGCGGCATCCCCTATACCGGCACGACCGAGCTGCTGGCCCGGCAGGCCGGCGTGGACGTGGTGATGATGCTGGCGAACCCGACGCTGCGCGTCGCGCTGGCGACGACGCACCTGCCGCTGCGCGACGTCGCCGACGCGATCACCGGCGAGCGGCTGCAGCGCGTGCTGCGCATCGTCGACGGCGCGCTGCGACGCGACTTCGGCCTCGCGGCCCCGCGCATCGCGGTGCTCGGGCTCAATCCGCATGCCGGCGAAGACGGCCACCTCGGCCGCGAGGAACTCGACGTGATCATCCCCGCACTCGACGCGCTGCGCGCCGAGGGGCTGGCGCTGACGGGTCCGCTGCCCGCCGACACCGCGTTCCTGCCGGCGCTGCTGGCGCAGTGCGACGTGGTGCTGGCGATGTATCACGACCAGGGCCTGCCGGTGCTGAAGCACGCCGGCTTCGAGCAGGCGGTGAACTGCACGCTCGGCCTGCCCTACCCGCGCGTCGCGGTCGACCACGGCACCGCGCTG
>CBIHMN010000396.1:0-1805 GCA_966211005.1 uncultured Arenimonas sp. | reverse complement strand
CTCGTACGGCGGCACATTGCACTCGATGACGTCGCCCGGCGCGATCTTCAGCGTGACGCCGACGATGTCGGCGCGCATCGGCAGGCGGTGGCGCTGGCGATCGACCAGCACCGCCGCGTGCACCTGCGCCGGCTTCTGCGTCGCGAGCCACTCGAACACGCGGGCCAGCGAATAGCCCTGGTACAGCACGTCGTCGACGACGATCACGCGGCGGCCGGCGAGCTGGCAATCGTCGGGCGCCTCGAGCGCGGTGTCGGGATGCAGCAGCTCGAGGTTGTCGGCGTAGCGCTTCACCATCAGGTCCAGCCGCGCGATGTCCGCCCACGGCGCGTGCACGCGCATCCGCGCCAGCAGCCGGTCGGCGAGCGGCGCGCCGCGGCGGAGCATGCCGAGCACCACGGTCGGCGTCGCGTCGAGCAGGACCACGGCCTGGCGGGCCATGTCGTCGATCACCGAGGCCAGATCGGTCTCCGAGTACAGGCGATAGCGGTCGGCGGACATGCGGACTCCAGGCGCGGGGACGCCGGAGTGTAAGCGCAGACCCGCACCGCCGGCACCGCATCGCGGAGCGGGGGCATAATCGCCCTATTTGCGGAGCAGCCGATGAAGACGAAAAACGGCGGCGGCACCGACGCCGACGAGACCCGCCACCTCGCGGTGCTCATCGACGCCGACAACGCCCAGGCCTCGGTGATCGAAGGCCTGCTCGCGGAAGTGGCGAAGTACGGCGTCGCCAACGTGAAGCGCATCTACGGCGACTTCACCAATCCGCGGCTGTCGTCGTGGAAGAAGGTGCTGCTCGATCATTCGATCCAGCCGATGCAGCAGTTCGCGTACACGGTCGGCAAGAACGCCACCGACAGTTCGCTGATCATCGACGCGATGGACCTGATGTACACCGGCCGCTTCCACGGCATGTGCCTGGTGACCAGCGACAGCGACTTCACCCGCCTCGCCCAGCGGCTGCGCGAGGAAGGCCTGACGGTGTACGGCTTCGGCGAGAAGAAGACGCCCGACGCGTTCGTGCAGGCGTGCGACAAGTTCATCTATGTCGAGGTGCTGCGGAAGCCGCCGCCGCCGAAACCCGCGCGCGCGCCGACGCCGTCGCCGTCACCGGCCGCGAAGCCCGCCGCCGCGGCGAAGAAGGCCGCGAAGACGGCGACCAGGGCCGCGACCAAAGCCGCGTCTAAGCCGAGCGCGAAAGCCGAGGCGAAGCCGGCGAAGACCCCCGCCGCCGGCGATCGCGCCGCGCCGCAGGCCAAGGGCCCGCCGGCGAGCCTGACCGAAGTCACCGTCGTCGATGCGCCGCCGCCCGACGCGCCGTCGCGCGAGGCCCTGCCGCGCGAGCTGCTCGTGCAGGCGATCGACGAATGGTCCGACGACCAGGGCTGGGCGCACCTCGGCAATGTCGGCAGCTACCTCAACAAGGTGCGGCCGGACTTCGACACGCGGCTGTACGGCCACCGCAAGCTGAGCGACCTGGTGCGGGCGCATCCGCAGGTGTTCGAGGTGCAGGAGCGGGGCGAGGGGCAGGCGAAAACCGTGTACGTGCGGGCGAAGTGAGGCCCTGAGCGCCGCGCGCGATCCCGGCTGAACACGCGCGCCGCGCCGGCTTCGGCTACCCTGTCGCCCCGCCGCGGCCCCGCCCGGCGCGTGATGCCCTGGAATCGCCGTGACCGACACCCCTCCGAACCCGCCCGCCGACACGCCGGCCGACCTCGTCGACCGCGTCCGCGTCGCCGCGCGCGAACTCGAAGCCATCGCCGCCGACATGGCCGCGTTCGAGGCGCTGCCGCGCGACGAGC
>CBIHMN010000395.1:0-1813 GCA_966211005.1 uncultured Arenimonas sp. | reverse complement strand
TCCGCCGAGGCGGTCTACAACGTCGACGACTACGAGAGCTTCGTGCACATCCAGTCCGAGGCGGCGCTGCGGGCGATGGCCACCAGCTACCCGTACGACCAGCACGAGGAAGGCAAGGTCTCGCTGCGCAGCCACGCCGCCGAGATCGCCAAGCACCTCACCGACGAGATCCAGGAGCGGCTGGCGCAGGCCGGCGTGCACGTGCTCGAGGCGCGGATCAGCCACCTCGCCTACGCGCCTGAAATCGCCCAGGCGATGCTGCAGCGGCAGCAGGCCAGCGCGATCATCGCCGCCCGCACGCGCATCGTCGAAGGCGCGGTCAGCATGGTCGAGATGGCGCTGGAGCAGCTGTCGGCACGCAAGGTGGTCGAACTCGACCCGGAGCGGCGCGCGCACATGGTCAGCAACCTGCTGGTGGTGCTGTGCGGCGAGCGCGGCACGCAGCCGATCGTCAATGCCGGCTCGATCTACTGACGCCCCACGGTGAGCGAGAAGAAGGCCTATCCGCTGCGCATCAACGCCGAAGTGCTGGACGCCATCCAGCGCTGGGCGGACGACGAGCTGCGCTCGGTGAACGCGCAGATCGAATACGTGCTGCGCGATGCGCTGCGCAAGGCCGGCCGGCTGAAGAAGAAGGCCGGCGACGCCGACGATACCCCCTGAACACGAGGAGACGACCATGCTGCACATCGCCCGGATGATCGAACGCCGCGCCGGCGGCAGGCCGTACCGCGCCGCGCCGCCACTGCTGCTGGTTTCCGCGGCGGCGATCCTCACCGGCCTCGCGCTGCTGGCGAGCCGCTGATGGACCGGAACTTCGCCGTGCCGCCGCTCGGGAAGGCGGCACTGGCGTTCGCATGGGTGCTCGGCGCCGGGTTTCCGGGCGGCGTCGCGGTGCTGCTGCTGATCCTGGCGCGCGAAGGCGCGGTCCCGCCGCTGATGGTGCTCGCGGGGCAGGCCGTGCTCGCGGTGACGGTGCTGCTGGTGCTGCTCCCGCTGTGGCGCCGCCGCGTCGCGTTCGACGGCCGGCGGCTCCGCGTGGAGTCGACGTTCTACACGCGCGAGGCGCCGCTGGTCGATTTCGCGCTGCACGACGCCCGCGTCGTCGATCTGCGCGAACGCACCGAGCTGCGGCCGATGCTGAAGAGCAACGGCTACGCGCTGCCCGGCTTCCATTCCGGCCATTTCCGCCTGCGCGACTGGAAACGCCGGGCATTCTGCCTCGTCACCGATCCGTCGAAGGTGCTCGCCCTGCCCCACGCGGACGGTCGCGTGTGGCTGCTAAGCTTCGAGCATCCGCAGGCGGTGCTGGACATCCTCCGCCGCGCGAACTGAACCGGCGCGAGCCGGAAAGGCGGCGTCGATGGTGCAGTGGCTGGTGATCGGTGGCGGCGTGGTGATCGTCGCGGTGCTGGTCGTGCTGCGCCGGCGCCTGATGGACCAGGCCGGCCCCGGCCGCCTCACCGCCCACGATCCGGTGCCATGGGACGGCCGCGACCGCCGCGGGTCGGGCGACCGGCGCGACGGCCCGCGCTGACGGACCCGGCGCGACGATGCAGCCGCTGCCGCGACATCTCCACGTCGACGAATCGCTCGAAGCCTGGCCCGCCGATCTGGTGCGCGCGCGCGCCAGCGCCGACGCCCGCGCGCTGGCGGGGGCGCGATGGTGCCTGCGGCGCAAACGGGATGGGCGCTTCGTCGCCGCGTTCGGCCCGAACGGACTGCACGCGCTGGTGCCGAGACTCGCGCACGAACCCGCGCTCGCCTCGGTGCTCGCCGCGCTGGAATCGCGCGACGAGCGCGCCGGCGTGCA
>CBIHMN010000394.1:0-1837 GCA_966211005.1 uncultured Arenimonas sp. | reverse complement strand
GCTGGGGCCTGGTCACGATCGGATTCCACTGGCTCACCGTGCTGCATGTGGTCGGGATGTGCGCAGTCGGGTTCCTGATGCAGGAGCTGCCGAGCGGCCGCTTCAAGATCGAGGTGTTCGCGCTGCACAAGAGCTTCGGCCTGACGCTGCTCGCGGTGACGCTGC
Organism: uncultured Arenimonas sp.; assembly: GCA_966211005.1. Classification (GTDB taxonomy): domain Bacteria; phylum Pseudomonadota; class Gammaproteobacteria; order Xanthomonadales; family Xanthomonadaceae; genus Arenimonas. Next base: position 1,672 of record CBIHMN010000394.1, on the reverse strand, counting down.
TGCGCCTGGCGTGGCGCGGGCTCGCCGGCACGCCGCGGCCCGAGCCGATGCCGGCGTGGCAGGCGCTCGCCGCGCGCGTCTCGCACGTGGCGCTCTACGCGGTGCTGGTGGCGATGCCGCTGACGGGGTGGCTGTACAACTCGGCGTCCGGGTTCCCGCTGCGCTGGTTCGGGCAGTTCGCGCTGCCGAAACTCGCGGCGCGCGACCACGACGTGGCCGAATTCGCCGAGGAGGCGCACGAGACGCTGTTCCTCGTGCTCGCCGCGCTGGTGACGGTGCACGCCCTGGCCGCGCTCAAGCACCACTACGTCGATCGCGACCGCACGCTGCAGCGGATGCTGCCGGCGATGCCGCCGCCCCCGCCGCGCGCCGCGGCCGGACCACTGGCGGAGGACTGACGATGCGCCGGACCGTTCCTTTCCTGTACGCGCTGCTGATGCTGGCGGGTGCCCTGCCGGCGGTGGCGGCCGACTGGGTGACGCGCCCGGGTTCGTGGCTGCAGTTCGAGACGAGCTACGACGGCGAACCGTTCGAGGGCCGGTTCGAACGCTTCGTGCCGGTGCTGCGGTTCGACCCGGCCCGGCTCGACGACGCGCGCTTCGACGTGCGCATCGATCTGGCGAGTGCCGGCACCGGCCACGACGAGCGCGACGAAGTGCTCGCCGGCGACGAATTCCTCGACGCCGGCGCGGTCGCCGAAGCGCGCTACGTCGCGACGCGCTTCCGCGCGCTCGGCGGCGACCGCTTCGTCGCCGACGGCGAACTCACGCTGCGCGGCGTCACGCGGCCGGTGGCGCTGGCGTTCACGTGGCGCGCGGGCGCGCAGCCGGTGCTCGACGGGGAAGCCACCGTGCCGCGGCTCGCCTTCGGCATCGGCACGGGCGACTGGGCCGATACCGCGCTGTTGCCCGACGCGGTGAAGGTGCGCACGCACCTGGTGCTGCAGCCGGCGCCGGAGAGCGCCCCGTAGGAGCGGCTTCAGCCGCGGAACGCCCGCACCGCTTCCGCATCGAAAGGCCAGTCGAGCTCCGCGCCGGTGTCCTCGCGCCGCAGGACCGGGATCCGCGCGCCGTAGCGCGCCTCCAGGCCCAGGTCGCCGTCGATCCACAGCGGGTCGAAATCGGGGACGCCGGCCTGCGCGAGCCGTTCCCACGCGAGATCGCACAGTTCGCAGTCGTCACGCTGGATCAGCGTCAGTCGCATCCGCGGTTCCTCGCCTTCAGGCGCGACAGGATAACCGGGGCTAAAGCAGACTCGCGGCTGAAGCCGCTCCTACAGTGCAGGGGGGCTTACAATCGCGGCATGGCCGTCAGCGTATTCGACCTCTTCAAGATCGGCATCGGGCCGTCGTCCTCGCACACCGTGGGGCCGATGCGCGCCGCGGCGCGGTTCATCAGCCACTGGCTCGCCGAGAACGGCGACCTGGCGCGCACCGCGCGCGTGCGTGCCGAGGTGTTCGGCTCGCTGGCGCTCACCGGCCGCGGCCACGGCACCGACAAGGCGGTGATGATGGGCCTGGAAGGCCACATGCCGAACCTGGTCGACCCCGACCTCATCCCCGCGGCACTGGAACGCATCCGCGCCGAGAAACGCATCCGGCTGCTCGGCACGCACGAGGTCGCGTTCGACGAGAAGCACGACCTGATCATGAACAAGCGGCAGAAGCTGCCGT
>CBIHMN010000393.1:0-1839 GCA_966211005.1 uncultured Arenimonas sp. | reverse complement strand
CCGGCGGCCGGAGAAAGACATTGGCTGAAATCATCGTCGTGACCTCGGGCAAGGGGGGCGTGGGCAAGACCACGACCAGCGCGTCGCTCGCCTGCGGCCTCGCGAAGGCCGGCAGGAAGACGGCCGTGATCGACTTCGACGTGGGCCTGCGCAACCTCGACCTGATCATGGGTTGCGAGCGCCGCGTCGTTTACGACTTCGTCAACGTCGTCAACGACGAGGCGAACCTGAAGCAGGCGCTGATCAAGGACAAGCGCTTCGAGAACCTGTTCGTGCTCGCCGCGTCGCAGACGCGCGACAAGGACGCGCTGAACAAGGAAGGCGTCGAGAAGGTGCTCAAGCAGCTCGCCGACGACGGTTTCGAGTTCATCGTCTGCGATTCGCCGGCGGGCATCGAGAAGGGCGCGTTCCTCGCGATGTACTTCGCCGATCGCGCGGTCGTGGTCGTGAACCCGGAAGTGAGCTCGGTGCGCGATTCCGACCGCATCCTCGGCCTGCTCGCCAGCAAGACGAAGCGCGCGGAAAACGGCGAGCGCGTCAAGGAGCACCTGCTGCTGACGCGCTACAACCCCGAGCGCGTCGAGAAGGGCGAGATGCTGTCGATCGCCGACGTGCAGGAGATCCTGGGGCTGGACGTGGTCGGCGTGATTCCCGAGGCGGCCGAAGTGCTGCAGAGCTCCAACGCCGGCGTGCCGGTGATCCTCGACGAGACGTCGCCGGCCGGCCAGGCCTACACGGACGCCGTCGCCCGCATCCTCGGCGAGGAGCGGCCGATGCGGTTCACCACGGTGGAGAAGAAGGGTTTCTTCGCCAAGATGTTCGGAGGCTGAAGCATGGGCATCCTCGATTTCCTGACCCGCCGCGAGAAGAACACCGCGAGCGTCGCCAAGAACCGGCTGCAGATCCTGATCCAGCAGGAACGCTCCCTGCGCAACGCGCCCGACTACCTGCCGCTGCTGCAGCGCGAGCTGCTGGAAGTGATCCGCAAGTACATCGCCGTCGACGCCGACGCGGTGAAGGTGGACCTGCACAAGGACGGCGACAGCGACCTGCTCGACATTTCGGTAGCGCTGCCCGACAAGGCGGCCTCGGCGGCGGGAACCTGACCAGCAAGCTTTTTCCCGACGCGGATGAACGCGGATCGACGCGGATAAAGCCATCTGCCTTATCCGCGTCGATCCGCGTCGATCCGCGTCGAGGCTTCTGCTCCTGACCTTTCGAGACCCACGTGAACGACGCTGAATCGGTGCTGCGGGTCGCCGACATCGGGTTCGAGGCGCCTGCGGCGCTGCTGGCGGCGTACGGGCTCACGTTGGTTCCGGTCGACGACGGCGCGCCGATTCCCGGGAGCTACTGGGGCGAATGCGAGGCCGGGCTGATCGGCACGCAGGTGTTCGCCCGCGCCGACACGCCCGTGCATTCGCTGCTGCACGAGGCCTGCCACCTGCTCGTGATGCCACACGAGCGGCGCCACGCGGTGCATACCGACGCGACCGACTCGGTACCCGAGGAGGATGCGACGTGCCTGCTCCAGATCCTGCTCGCCGACGCCCTGCCCGGGGTCGGCCGCGCCCGCCTGATGACCGACATGGACGCGTGGGGCTACACGTTCCGCCTCGGCTCGACGCGCGCCTGGTTCGAGCACGACGCCGAGGACGCGCGGGCGTTCCTCGCCGCGCGCGGCCTTCCGCGGGAGTAGGCGGCGACTTGCGGCCGGCCGTCGAACGGGAATAGCCTGCCGGCTCCGCGTCAGACCCTTCTGGAGTCCTCCCGTGAAAGCCAATCGCGCCCTGCTGGCGCTCGCCATTTCCGCCGCCGTGCTCGGCACCGCCGGTTACG
>CBIHMN010000392.1:0-1844 GCA_966211005.1 uncultured Arenimonas sp. | reverse complement strand
GCGCGCGACACCGGCATCCGGCTGACGCTGCTGCCGGTGCTGTACATGACCGGCGGCTTCGACGGCCGGCCGCTGTCGGACCGGCAGAAGCGTTTCGGCCACACGCTCGACGCGTACCTGGCGCTGGTGCAGTCGCTGCGCGCGCTGGAAGACGACACGCTGCGCGTCGGCGTCGCGTTGCACAGCCTGCGCGCGGTGCCGGAAGCGGCGATGCAGGCGCTGCTCGGCGCGATCGACGGCCAGCGCTTGCCTGTCCACATCCATATCGCCGAGCAGGTGGGCGAGGTGCAGGACTGCGAAGCGCTGCGTGGCGCGCGCCCGGTCGAGTGGCTGCTCGCGAACGCGCCGGTCGACGAGGCGTGGACGCTGGTGCATGCCACGCACCTGACGCCCGCCGAAGTGCAGGGCATCGCCGCCAGCGGCGCGACGGTGGCGATCTGCCCGACCACCGAGGCCAACCTCGGCGACGGGCTGTTCCCGCTGCGCGACTACCTCGCGGCCGGCGGGCACTGGGGCATCGGCTCGGACTCGCATGTGTCGGTGTCGCCGGTGGAGGAGCTGCGCTGGCTCGAATACGGGCAGCGACTGGCGGCGCGGCGCCGCAACATCGCCGTGTCGGGGGACGAGACGAGTACCGGCGCGCTGCTGTATTCGCAGGCGCTGGCCGGCGGGCTGCGCGCGTGCGGGCAGCCGCCTGCGGCGGCCGACGATTTCGTCGTGCTCGACGCCGATGCCGCGGCGCTCGCGTGCGCGACCGCCGACGATCTGCACGATCGCGTCGTGTTCGGCGGCAACCGGCCGCTGGTGGACGCGGTGCATGTCGCCGGACGGCAGGTGGTCGTCGGCGGGCGGCATCGCGACGCGGCGGCGATCGGTCGGCGATACCGCGACGCGATGCGTACGCTGCTGTCGGACTGACCGCGCGGCGCGCCGCCGTGGGGGTGTCGCGCCGTTCGCGCTGGGCGCGCCGTACCTGCTGGCGCGCGTGCAGTTCCCCGGGCGCGTGCTGTTCGACGCGCTGGTGCACCTGCCGCTGCTGCTGCCGCCGGTGCTGACCGGGTACGTGCTGCTGGTGCTGTTCGGGCGCGCGGGCCCGATCGGGCGCGTGCTCGAGGCGACGCTGGGCCTGACCTTCGCGTTCCGCTGGACCGGCGCGGTCATCGCGGCGGCGGTGATGGCGTTCCCGCTGTTCGTGCGGGCGATCCGACTGTCGCTCGAGGCGATCCCGCACGACATCGACGACATGGCCGCGAGTCTCGGCGCGCGGCCGTGGGCGACGTTCTTCCAGGTGCTGCTGCCGCTGAGCCTGCCCGGCATCGCCCGGCTCGCAGTGGTGTCGATCGCCCTGGCGGTCGGCGCGCTGCTGGCGTCCGAGTGGCTGGCCCGCCGCTCCGCCTACCGCCGCAGAAATCTGCTCTGAGCAAATTAAAGAGTGCTCCGGGCAAATCGATCGGGCGGCGGTAGAATCCACCGTCCCGTTGTTCCCTGAGCCCTGCGATGTCCACGAACCGCCACGATCCCTCCCGTACCATCCGCGCGCCGCGCGGGGCCGCGCTCAGCTGCCGCTCGTGGCTCAGCGAAGCCGCGTACCGGATGATCCAGAACAACCTGGATCCGGACGTGGCCGAGAACCCGGCCGAGCTCGTGGTCTACGGCGGCATCGGCCGCGCCGCGCGCGACTGGCCGAGCTACGACGCGATCCTCGCGTCGCTGCGCACGCTCGGCGACGACGAGACGCTGCTGGTGCAGAGCGGCAAGCCGGTCGGCATCTTCCCGACGCATGCCGACGCGCCGCGCGTGCTGATCGCCAATTCCAACCTCGTGCCGCACTGGGCGACGTGGGA
>CBIHMN010000391.1:0-1853 GCA_966211005.1 uncultured Arenimonas sp. | reverse complement strand
GGGAACTTCTCGCCGAGCATGCCCATGAACGGGATCGTGCCGCCTTCGCCCATGTACATCGCCGGCGCGCCGAAGAAATCACGCGAGGCCTGGTCGATCGCCGCCTCCAGCCACGGCGCCAGCGCCGGCGCGTTCCAGCCGGTGCTCGCCTTCTCCAGTTCCACCTCGACCTTCGCGCCGTTCGGCGGGTCGGCCTCCAGCACGCGCTTGATGATCTCGCCGGCCTTCTTCGGTTCCAGCGTCGGCGGCAGGCGCAGGCTGAGCTTCACCGCGGTGTGCGGGCGCAGCACGTTGCCGGCGCTCGACAGCGGCGGCATGCCGTCGACACCGGTGATCGACAATGCCGGGCGCCACGTGCGGTTGAGCACGAGTTCGGCGAGGTCGTCGCTCATCGGCGACATGCCCGGCAGGAACGGGAACTTGTCGTACACCTCGGTGCCGAGCACCTCGGTCGCGCGGCGCGCCTGCTCGAGGCGCTGCTCCGGGATCTCCACGTACAGGTCTTCGACGAGGATCTTCCCGGTCGTCTGGTCCTCGAGCCGGGAAAGCAGCGTGCGCAGGATGCGGAAGCTCGACGGCACGACGCCCGACGCGTCGCCGGAATGCACGCCTTCCGACAGCACGCTGACCTTCAGGTTGCCGCCGGCGAGGCCGCGCAGCGAGGTGGTGCACCACAGCTGGTCGTAGTTCGCGCAGCCCGAATCGAGGCACACGACGAGCGACGGCTTGCCGATGCGCCCGGCGAGGTGGTCGACATGGAACGGCAGGTCGTAGCTGCCCGATTCCTCGCACGCCTCGATCAGGATCACGCAGCGGCTGTGCGGCAGCCCCTGCTCCTGCAACGCGCGGATCGCCGCCAGCGAGCCGAACATCGCGTAGCCGTCGTCGGCGCCGCCGCGGCCGTAGAGCTTGTCGCCCTTGAGCACCGGGGTCCACGGCCCGAGATCGTCGGCCCAGCCGGTCATTTCCGGCTGCTTGTCGAGATGACCGTAGAGCAGCACGCAGTCGTCGCCTTCACCCGGAACCTCGATGAAGATCAGCGGCGTGCGGCCTTCGAGTTCCACCACCTCCACCGTCATGCCGGGAATCGGCTGCGCTTTCGCCCACGCCTCGAACTGGCGGACCGCCGCGTCCATGTAGCCGTTCTCGCGCCACTGCGCGTCGAACATCGGCGACTTGTTCGGGATCCGGATGTACTCGACCAGCTGCGGGACGATGTCGCCATCCCAGGCGTCGGCGACGAAACGTTCGATCTTGGCGGTGTCCATGGCGGTTTCCGGGGAAGCGGACGCCGATTTTACCCCGTTCGGCCGGGTCGCCGCCCCGCGCCCGGGTACGAACGCGCCGACAGCGGCCGGAGCGTGGTTCGGAGCCGTCGTCGCGACGTTCGGCGATGGGGTGCGGCCGGCACGCGTTCGCACACTGGGCTCGCCGTCGCGCGTCGCGGCGGTCCCCTCATCGCCCACTGGAGCAACGCCATGAAGACTTCCCTTTCCGTGCTGTCCGTCCTGCTCGCGGCGCTCTTCGCCGCGCCCGTCGCCGCCGAAGGACCGGTGGACATCAATACCGCGGACGCGGTGACGCTCGAGCGCGAACTCGACGGCATCGGCCCGAGCAAGGCGCAGGCGATCGTCGCCCACCGCGAACAGCACGGTGCGTTCCGCAGCGCCGACGAGCTGGGCGAGGTGAAGGGCATCGGCCTCGCCACGATCGAACAGAACCGCGAACGGATCGTGGTCGGCGCCGACGCCGCCAACGCCACGGCGCCGCCGGCGGCGCCGGTCGCTCCCGCGGCGCCGGCTGCCGCCGCGCCCGCCCCGACCGGCAGCCGCTGATCCGCCGCCATCCGGCCC
>CBIHMN010000390.1:0-1860 GCA_966211005.1 uncultured Arenimonas sp. | reverse complement strand
CGCAGCGGCCTTTCCGCTGGTCGGCGCTGGCCTGGCTGATCGGTTCGATATGCAGCCGGTCGAGCCGCCCGCGCGGGCTGTAGCGCTTCACGCGCGCGACGCCGGGGTCGATCACGTAGCGGATGCGCGGCACCGTCAGCGACGTCTCGGCGACGTTGGTCGCGAGCACGATCCGCCGACCCGGGCCGGGACTGAACACGCGGTCCTGGTCGCGCGCCGACAGCCGCGCGTACAGCGGAATCACCTCGGTGCTGCGGTACTTGCGGCGATCCAGCGCCGCGTGCGCGTCGCGGATCTCGCGCTCGCCGGGCAGGAACACGAGGATGTCGCCGAGCGGATCGCCCGCCGTGATCTCGTCGGCCGCCGCCACGATCGCCTCGGCCAGCGGCCGGGCGCTCGCCTCCTCCTCCGGACGGTAGCGCACCTCGACCGGATAGCTGCGCCCTTCCACGCTCACGACCGGCGCACCGTCGAAATGCCGCGCGAAGCGGTCGGTGTCGATCGTCGCCGACGTGATCACCAGCTTCAGGTCGGGTCGCCGCGCGACGAGCTGCTTCAGGTAGCCGAGCAGGAAATCGATGTTGAGGCTGCGCTCGTGCGCCTCGTCGACGATCAGCGTGTCGTACTTCGACAGCCAGCGGTCGGACTGGATCTCCGCGAGCAGGATGCCGTCGGTCATGAACTTCACGACCGTCTGCTCGCCGACGTTCTCGTTGAACCGGACCTGGTAGCCGACGAAACCGCCCGGCGGCGACCCCAGTTCCTCGGCGACGCGCCGTGCGACCGCGCGGGCGGCGATCCGGCGCGGCTGCGTGCAGCCGATCATCCCGGCGGCGCCCCGCCCCGCCGCGAGACAGATCTTCGGCAGCTGCGTGGTCTTGCCCGATCCGGTCTCGCCGGCGACGACCACGACCGGATGCGCGCGGATCAGCGCCGCGATTTCTTCCGCCTCGCGCGCCACCGGCAGCGACGCGTCGAACGTCGGCACCGGCATCGCCGCCGCCCGGGCCGCGACGGCCGCCCGGGACGCGGCGAGCGCATCCGCGAACGCCGCCTGCGCCGCCGCGTCGTCCGGCGCGCGCGCGGCGGCCGAGCGCAGCCGCAGCAGCCGCCCGCGATCGCGGCTGAGCACGGCGTCGACGGGCGCGCCGGGCGGCGCAGCGGCGGAATCTTTACGGGTTCGCATCGGTGTTTATGGTAACAATCGGTCGCTGATCCCCGCCCACCGAAAGGAGATTCCCGATGGCCGCGAAGAAGAATCCGAGAAAGCGTGCGAAGGCCGCGAGCACGTCGGCTTCGCCCGCGAAGTCAGCGAAGGTCGCGAAGCGCGCGTCGCCGGGCACGCCGGAGAAGGTGGCGGGGAAGGTGACGCCGACGCAGTCCAGCCGCAATGTCGACATCGGCATCGGCACCGACGACCGCCGCCGCATCGCCGAGGGCCTGTCGCGCTTCCTCGCCGACAGCTACACGCTGTACCTGAAGACCCACAACTTCCACTGGAACGTGACCGGCCCGATGTTCAACTCGCTGCACAACATGTTCATGGACCAGTACAGCGAACAGTGGACCGCGCTCGACGACATCGCCGAACGCATCCGAGCGCTCGGGTTCAACGCGCCGGGCTCGTATGCCGAATTCGACCGCCTCACCTCGATCCGCGAGGAACCCGGTGCCACCGGCGGCCCCGACTGGCAGTCGATGGTCCGCCAGCTCGTCGCCGGCAACGAGGCCGTCTGCCGCACGGCCCGCAGTGTTCTCTCCGTCGCCGACGACGCCGACGACGAGCCCACCGAGGACCTGCTCATCGGGCGACTCCAGATCCACGAAAAATACGCCTGGATGCTGCGCTCGCTGCTGGAG
>CBIHMN010000389.1:0-1886 GCA_966211005.1 uncultured Arenimonas sp. | reverse complement strand
GCATAGAACAGCGCCACCGCGGCGACGAGCAGCGGTTTCGCGAGCCGCCGCTCGTTCTGGTACAGCCCCGGCGCGACGAACGCCCACGCCTGGTAGAGCAGCACCGGCATCGCCAGCAGCACCGCGACGAAGAACGACAGCTTCATCGGCGTGAAGAACGGCGCGGCGACCTCGGTGGCGATCAGCTGGCTGCCGGCGGGCAGCTTCGCCAGCAGCGGCTGGATGAAATGCGCGTACACCCGCCCGGCGAACGGCAGCAGCGCGACGAACGCGAGCAGCACGGCGAGCACGCCCTTCAGCAGCCGCGCGCGCAGCTCGAGCAGGTGGCCCATCAGCGACTCGGTCGCGGGCGCGGACTCGGGCGACGTCATGGCGCGCGACCGCCGCGGGAGGCGTCGTCGGGCGGCGACGCGTCGAAGTCGAGCGGGCGCTGCGCCGGATCGGGCGGGGTGCCGGCCGGCGTGCCGTGCGGCGCGTCGGGCGACGCGTCGACCGGCACGTCCGCGGGCGAATCGGGCCTCGCATCGACGGGTGCGTCGACCGGCGCGGATCCGCCGGACAGCGCGCGCGCATCCCGGGCGACGCCGTCGACCGCGCCGCGCACGTCGCGGTCGACATCGGCGGCGGCCGCGCGCACGTCGCGGCCGGCACGGGCCACTTCGTCGCGCAGCTCGCGCGCGGGGTCGGCGAGGCTGCGGCGCAGTTCGTCGGCCGCCATCTCGCGCTCGAATTCCGATTTCACCGAATACCACTGCGCGCGCGCCTTGCGCACCCACAGGCCGGCGAAACGCGCCGCCTTCGGCAGGCGCTCCGGGCCGAGCACGATCAGCGCCACCACCGCGATGACCAGCAGTTCGCTGAAACCGATGTCGAACATGGGACCTTCCGGCCGCGGGCCGGACTCAGGCGTCCTTGCGCGGCGTCTCCTGCCGGTCGGCGTCGGGGGCCGTCGGTGCGTCGCGGCGCTCGCTGCCGATCTGGCCGGGCTTGTCGTCGCCCTTCATGCCTTCCTTGAAGCCCTGGATGCCCTCGCCGAGGTCCTTGCCGAGGTTCTTCAGCTTCTTGGTGCCGAAGATGAGCACGACCACGACGAGGACGATGATCCAGTGCCAGATGCTGAAGCTGCCCATGTCGGGGTCCTGCGGGAAAGTGGAATGCGCGCAGGATAGCGCAGGCGGCCCGGGGCCGCCCCGGCCATCAGTCCTGCGGCACCGTGTTTTCCTCGAGCCGGTCGCGGAACGCGACGACCGTATCCGGCGCCGCGTCGGCGCGGCCCTCGAAGATCATCCGCGGCGTCGTGTTCCGGCCGTACACGGCCTGGTTCGCCTTGTGGTCGATGCGCAGCCACGTGCCGTCGAGCGACACGCCGGCGAACAGGCCGCGGGCGCGCGAATAGCTGTAGATCTCGGCCTTCAGCTGCTCGTCGGTGCTGGCCTGCGCGCTGCGCCCGACGGGGCCGGCGGCGACGCTGGCGTCGCCGCCGAGGGTGAACTTGCCGTTGACGATGCTGTCGACGCCGCGCGGGCTGCGGAACACCAGGATCACGTCGGACGACGACACGCCGGCCTGGAAGCCGACGCTGCCGCCGCCGAGCCGGATGAAGCTGGGGTTGGACCAGGTGCCGTCGGGGCTGCGCACCGAGATCAGGCCGCGGCCGCCGCGGCCGCCGAAGATCAGGCCGGCCTTGACCACGTCCGGGATCACCGCGATCGCGTGCGCGTCGGTGAACATCTTCTCGGGCACTGCGGTTTCCGGGATGCGCATGATCTCGCCGAGCACGCGGGCGGCGTCGGCGGCCCTCGCTTCCTCCTTCGCGCCGGCGAGTGCAGTAGCGGGAACGGCGAGCAGCAGGGCCAGCGCGGCGAGCAGGGCGAACGGACGGGTCA
>CBIHMN010000388.1:0-1914 GCA_966211005.1 uncultured Arenimonas sp. | reverse complement strand
ACGCGGATAGAGCGATTCTGTAAAAGGAGCTGCCTTATCCGCGTCGATCCGCGTGATCCGCGTCGAGAATCCTCTCAGTGCTTCCGGGCCCCGGTGATACGGACCCAGTCGTCCTGCCGCGCGACCTGCAGGTCATCGAACCACTCGGCGTAGCGCTGCAGAAGATCGTCTTCCTGGCCGGCGAGGATGCCCGACAGCGCGATCACGCCGCCCGGCGCGACGCGCGCGGCGAGCGTGTCGGCGAGCGCGTGCAGCGCGACGGCGAGGATGTTGGCGACGACGACCGGGTACGTCGCCGCCGGTTCGGCTTCGGGCGCGAACACCTGCAGCCGCTCGCCGACGCCGTTGCGCTCGCCGTTGTCGGCCGTGGCCAGCAGTGCCTGCGGGTCGTTGTCGACCCCCACCGCGCGGCGCGCGCCGAGTTTCAGCGCGGCGATCGCGAGGATGCCGCTGCCGCAGCCGAAATCGAGCACGTCCCTGTCGCGCAGCACCAGCGAGTCGAGCCACTGCAGGCACAGCGCGGTGGTGGGATGCGTGCCGCTGCCGAACGCGAGACCGGGATCGAGCCGGATCACCACGCCGTCGCGCGCGTCGTCCGGCGTCTCCAGGTTCCACGGCACGATCCAGGTGCGGCGGCCGAATTTCAGCGGCACGTACTGGTCCATCCACGCGCGTTCCCAGTCTTCGTCGGCGACGGTGCGGAACTCCGCGCGCGACAGGTCGATCGCGTCGTCGAACGCTTCCAGCGCGTGCAGCACCAGCTCCGGCACCGTGTCCTCATCGAACAGCGCGAGCAGCGTGATTTCCGGCCACAGCGGCGTCTCGCCGACGCCGGGCTCCAGCACCGCGCGCTCGTTCGGCGTCGCCGCGTCGGCGTCGAGCAGCGTCACCGACAGCGCGCCGAGGTCCATCAGCGCGTTCTCGGCGCGGTGTTCCTCTTCGGCGCGAACACGGAGGGAGAGTTCGAGGAAGGGCACTCAGGCGAACCCGACCGACTTTTCCTTGCGCTCCGCCAGTCGCTTCTCGAGGTAATGGATGTTCGTGCCGCCCTGCATGAAGCCCTGGTCGGCCATGATCCGCTGCTGCAGCGGCACGTTGGTCTTGATGCCGTCCACGACCATCTCGCTCAGCGCGCAGCGCATCCGCGCGATCGCCTGCGCGCGGGTCGCGCCGTGCACGATCAGCTTGCCGATCATCGAATCGTAGTTCGGCGGGACCCTGTAGCCCTCGTAGATGTGCGAATCGACGCGCACGCCGGGGCCGCCCGGCGCGTGGAAGTGCCGGATCAGGCCGGGGCTCGGCAGGAACGTCTCGGGATCCTCGGCATTGATGCGGCACTCGATCGCGTGGCCGCGGATCACGATGTCCTCCTGCCGGATCGACAGCTTCTGCCCGCTGGCGATCAGCAGCTGCTCGCGCACGAGATCGACGCCGGTCACCAGTTCCGTCACCGGGTGCTCGACCTGGATGCGCGTGTTCATCTCGATGAAGTAGAACCGCCCGTCCTCGTAGAGGAACTCGAACGTGCCGGCGCCGCGGTAGCCGATGCGCACGCACGCGTCGGTGCAGATGCGGCCGATCTCGGCGCGCTGCGCGTCGGTGATGCCGGGCGCCGGCGCTTCCTCGACGACCTTCTGGTGGCGGCGCTGCATCGAGCAGTCGCGCTCGCCGAGGTGGATCGCGCCGCCCTGGCCGTCGCTGAGCACCTGGATCTCGACGTGGCGCGGGTTCTCCAGGAACTTCTCCATGTAGACCATGTCGTTTCCGAACGCGGCCTTCGCTTCCTGCTTGGTCGCGGCGATCGACGTCATCAGCGCGTCGGCGCTGCGCACGACGCGCATGCCGCGTCCGCCGCCGCCACCGGCGGCCTTGACGATCACCGGATACCCGATCTCCTCGCCCAGGCGCAGCGCC
>CBIHMN010000387.1:0-1927 GCA_966211005.1 uncultured Arenimonas sp. | reverse complement strand
GTGAACATCAGCTGTTCCCAGCGGTAGTACTCCGGCTGGCAGGTCGCGAAGGTGCGCGTCCAGTCGTACGCGAATCCCATCCGCTCCAGCTGCGCGCGCATGTGGGCGATGTTCGCGTACGTCCACTTCGCCGGCGCCGTGCGGTTCCTTATCGCCGCGTTCTCCGCCGGCAGCCCGAACGCGTCGAAGCCCATCGGCTGCAGCACGTTGAAGCCGAGCATGCGCCGGTGCCGCGTGATGACGTCGCCGATCGTGTAGTTGCGCACATGGCCCATGTGCAGCGCGCCCGACGGGTACGGCAGCATCGACAGGCAGTAGAACTTCGGCCGCGACGGGTCTTCGGTGACCTCGAACGCGCGGGTGGAGCGCCAGTGCGACTGCGCGGCGGTTTCCACCGCCGTCGGGTCCCAGGCGGTTTCTCGGGTTTCGGACATGGGGGACGAGGCAGGGGAAATGCAGGCGCACAGCCTATCAAACACCGCCGTCGGCCGGGCCGCTGCGGTTAGGATCGGGCGGACCACCCGCGCCCACCGGAGAACCCGTTCATGCCCGCCACCCGCCTGCCGCTGCTGCTGTCCCTGCTGGTCGCCGCCGCGCCCGTCGCGGCCGAGCCGCTCGCCCTGCACTGCGGCCAGCTGTTCGATTCGACCAGCGGCCGGCTGCTGCCGGCGCGCACCGTCTTGGTGGACGGCGGCCGGATCCGCGAGGTCCGCGAAGGCGTGGCCGCGGTCGCGGGCGCGCGCTCGATCGACCTCGCGGGCCATACCTGCAGCCCGGGATGGATCGACCTGCACGTGCACCTCGACGGCCAGTCGAGCCCGGACTCGTATTCCGAGGGCTTCCGGATGAACCCCGAACTCGTCGCGCTGCGCGCCACCGGCTATGCGTCGAAGACGCTGCGCGCCGGCTTCACCACGGTCCGCGACCTCGGCGGCGAGACGACACTGGCGCTGCGCGACGCGATCGCCCGCGGCGGGATCGAGGGCCCCCGCGTCTACGCCGCCGGCAAGTCGATCGCCACCACCGGCGGCCACGCCGATCCCACGAACGGCGTGAGCCGCGAGCTCCAGCACGCGCTCGGCGAGCCGGGCCCGGTCGAAGGCGTGGTCAATTCGCCGGAGGAAGCCCGCCAGGCCGTGCGCCAGCGCTACAAGGAAGGCTCCGACGTCATCAAGATCACCGCCACCGGCGGCGTGCTGAGCTACGCCGCCAGCGCCGACGCGCCGCAGTTCACCGTCGACGAGGTCGCCGCGGTCGTCGAGACCGCGAAGGACTACGGCTACCGCGTCGCCGCGCATGCGCACGGCAAGGAAGGGATGCGCCGCGCGATCGTCGGCGGCGTGACCTCGATCGAGCACGGGACGTACATGGACGAGGAGATCTTCGCGCTGATGAAGAAGCACGGCACGTGGTACGTGCCGACGATCAGCGCCGGCCGCTTCGTCGCCGACAAGGCGAAGGAGGACGGCTACTTCCCCGACATCGTCAGGCCGAAGGCGGCCCGCGTCGGCGCGCTGATCCAGCAGACTTTCGCGAACGCGCACCGCGCCGGCGTGCGCATCGCGTTCGGCACCGATTCCGGCGTCGGCCCGCACGGCGACAACGCCGGCGAGTTCGAATACATGGTCGAGGCCGGGATGGCCCCGGCCGAGGCGCTGCGCACCGCGACCGTGCACGCGGCCGACGTGCTCGGCGTCGCCGACATCGGCCGCCTCGAGCCGGGCCTGCGCGCGGACATCGTCGCGATGCCGGGCGATCCGCTCGCCGACATCGGCGTCGTGCGCCGCGTCGATTTCGTGATGAAGGACGGACGCGTGGTGCTCGCGCCGGCGCCCGGGTTGACGACGGCCGCGACCGGCACCATCTCTGCGGCGAGCCCCGAACGGACCACGCCATGACTCCCGCCACCCCGCCCCCTGTCTTCGAC
>CBIHMN010000386.1:0-1936 GCA_966211005.1 uncultured Arenimonas sp. | reverse complement strand
CGCGGCGTCGGCGTCGGCGAGGTTGTTGTAGCTCAGCTCCTTGCCCTGCAGGAACCGCGCGGTCGCGACGATGCCCTGCGGGGCGCCCGCCTCGAGGTACAGCGCGCCGCGCTGGTGCGGGTTCTCGCCGTAGCGCAGCGCGCTCGCGAGGTGAAGCGACGCGTGGAACGTCTTCGGCCACGCCTCCGGGGCGTCGGGATCGGCCGCACGCGGCGACAGCCACGACGCGATCTGCCCGTCGTACGCCGCGGTGTGCGCGTACGCCTTCGCGGCGAACGCGCGCCGCTGCGCGGCGTCGGTACCGCCGGCCTCCAGCGCACCGAGCAGCGCGGCGTAATCGGCCGGGTCGACGACCACGCTGGTGCGCGCATGGTTCTTCGCCGCCGCGCGCAGCATCGCCGGGCCGCCGATGTCGATGTTCTCCACCGCGTCGTCGTAGGTGCAGCCGGGCTTCGCCACCGTCTGCGCGAACGGATACAGGTTCACCACCAGCAGGTCGATCGGCGCGATGCCATGTTCCGCCATCACCGCATCGTCGACGCCGCTGCGCCCGAGCAGCCCGCCGTGGATCTTCGGGTGCAGCGTCTTGACGCGCCCGTCCATGATTTCCGGGAAGCCGGTGACGTCGCTGACGTCGGTGACGTCGATGCCGGCCTCGCGCAGCGCCTTCGCGGTACCGCCGGTGCTGAGCAGCGCGACACCGAGCGCGGCGAGCTCGCGCGCGAGTTCGACGATGCCGGTCTTGTCGGAGACGGAGAGGAGCGCGCGTTGGACGGGAAGGACGGTCTGCATGGGGAGGCGGAGTCGGGTGAAGAGCGGATAGGGGATATGGGATTTACGTGATAGTGAAAGCCGCGCGCGAACCCACCATCAGGTAAATCCCATATCCCCTATCCGCCTTTCCCCGCCCTTACAACCCATACGCCTTCAGCTTCTTCCGCAGCGTCGCGCGGTTGAGGCCCAGGCAGGCCGCGGCGCGGCTCTGGTTGCCTTCGCAGTGGCGCAGCACTTCGGCGAACAGCGGCATCTCGATTTCGCGCAGCACGACGTCGTACAGGTCGTCGACGTCGCAGCCGTCGAGGTCCTGCAGGTACCGGCGCACCGAGCGCGCGACGTGGTCGCGCAGGGGGGTGTGGCCGGAAGCGGTGGTCGTCGTGGAATCCGTGCGCGCGGCGTGCAGGGCGTTCAATTTCGTGTGGCTCCCCGGGGTGTGTCGACCGCGTCCATGCGGAGCCGCGGCTGCGCGCGGGGGACGCAGTCTACGTCAATCCCGCGGGCCGCTCCACCGCGCGCAGGCGATGGCGCGTTTCAGTGGAAATCGAACGTGAAAGCGACGGCGCGCTTGCCCGGGTCGAGGATTTCCAGTGTCGCGCTCGCCGACTGTCCGGGCGCGACCAGCGCCTGCGCCGGCGGGCTGCCGAGGTACTCGGCGGGCGCGAAACGACGCAGGCCGAGGGCCTGGCCGTCGAGGTCGTGCAGCGCGATTTCCATCAGCGGCCACGGCTGCGCCCAGCGCGCGTCGTTGCGGAAACTGAGCGTCACCAGCAGCACGCCGGGCACCTTCGGGTGCGGGCGCACTTCGCGGCTGGTGACGCGCAACGCATCCGGTTCGCGCCACGGCGGCAGCGAACAGCCGAGCGTGCCGCAGAGCCATTCGAGCCGCGGCCGCCACGCGGCGTCGCCGGCCAGCCGGTAACGGTCCGCGAGCATCAGCTGCAGCATCAGCGCCGCGGTGAGAACGGTTACCGCCACGAGCCAGCCCCACGGTACCTGCCGCGGCGGGCGCGGCACGTCGGCGACGGCGAAACTGGGGGCGCGGGGGCGGGTCATCGGGGATCCATGGTAGCGCGGGGCGGAAGAGCGTCGACGCGGATCAAAGCGGATTAAACCGGATATAGCGCTTGTGTAAAAGGAGCTGCCTTATACGCGGCGATAC
>CBIHMN010000385.1:0-1953 GCA_966211005.1 uncultured Arenimonas sp. | reverse complement strand
AACGAATGCCCGTGCAGTCGCGCGCACTTGGGTCCCGGCGGCACGTTCGGCAGCCGGTGCGCGGCTTCGATGCGGAAAACCTTGTAGATGTCCATGCCGCGATTGTAGCCGGCATCACCCGGCAAGCACGCGCGGCGGACGCTGTTTTCACGGGTCGGCGTGCAGATTGGCGTCCATCGCCAACCCCTCCGGAAACCCGCCGCCATGCCCACCTCGTCCCTGCATCTTTCGTCCCGCGCGCCGCATCTGGCCGCCGTGTTCGCGCTGGTGGTCGGTGGCGCGATCGTCTGGTTCGCGCAGGGCGCCGACCGCGCCCTGCCGAGCGTCCACACGCCGTCGAGCGTGGTCGGGCCGGTCGCGATGCCGTCGGTGCCGGTCGAGTCGGCCGAAGCCGCTTCCGCGCCGGCGGCGACGCCGCTGCCGGTGGCGGCGCCCGTCGGCTCGGCGGACGTCGTCTCGGCGGACGTCGTCGCCGAGGTGCCGGCGGCCGAGGCGGATCCGTTCGCCGCGGTCATCGTCGAGCCGGTGGATCCGGCCGAGGCGCTGTTCGGCGATTCGGCGGCGGTCGCCGCTTCGAACTGACGCAGGCGGCCGCCGCGCGCGCGGCGCGGTCACCCCGGTGACGGACCTGTTCGCCGCGCAGCCGCAGGTCATCGCCGCGGACGCCCAGGGCGGCATCCGCTATTTCCCCGGCATCGTGGACGCCGCGACTGCCGACGCGTGGTTCGCGGCGCTGGTGGACGGCGTGCCGTGGAAGGCCGCGGAGCGACCCATGTACGACCGGATCGTGGCGATTCCGCGGTTGCTCGCGTCGTTCCTGCTCGCCGATGCGCCGCGGCAGCTGCCGCTGGCCGCGATGCGCGCGGCGGTGGACCGGCACGTCGACGCGCCGTTCAACGCGGTCGGCATGAACCTCTATCGCGACGGGGCCGACAGCGTGGCGCTGCACGGCGACAAGCTGCACACGATCGTCGCGCCGCATCCGGTCGCGCTGGTCTCCCTCGGTGCGACGCGGCGGATGCTGGTGAAGGCGAAGACGCCCGGCTCGCGTGCGCTGGGCATCGACCTCGCGCCCGGCAGCCTGCTGGTGATGAGCCACGCGTCGCAGTCGACGCACGAGCACGGCATCCCCAAAACGAAGACGCCCGTCGGCCCCCGCATCAGCGTCGTCTTCCGCGTCCGAAATCTGCTCTGAGCAGATTAAAAACCTGCTCAGAGCAGATTAAACGGGGATCCGGGCGCCCACGAGGATCATCCGCACCATCACGATCATCTGCTCGATCAGCTCCGGGTCGCGGTCGGCGGGGCGGTCCATCGCCTGGGCGCCCATCGCGAACGCGAGCCGGGTGATGGCCTTCGCCGCCAGCGCCGGTTCGTGCACGGTGCCGCCGCCCCGGGCGGCGAGGCGCACCAGGTCGGCGCGCAGTTCGTCCTCGAACGCCCCCAGTTCGCGGTCGACGGCGTGCTTGAACGCGTCCGAACCGACGGTGCCTTCGCGCAGCAGCACATGCAGCAGCTTGTCGTCGGCGCGCACCTGTTCGAAGAACGCCTCGACCGAGCCACGCACGATGCCTTCGCCCGATGTCGCGCGCCGGCGCGCGGCACCGACGATGCGCCGCAGCGACTGCCCGGCGAGGTCGATCAGCGCGACCGCGAGTTCGTCCACGTCGCGGAACTGGCGATAGAAGCTGTTCGGCGCGATGCCCGCCTCGCGCGCGACCTCGCGCAGCCCGAGGCTCGACACGCTGCGGTGCGGCCCGAGCAGGCGCAGCGCCGCCGCCAGCAGGTCGTCGCGGGAAATCGACGCCTTGCGGACGGGAAGCACGGCGATGTCGGCGGTGGCGGGGCTCATCGGGCCGGAAAACCTGAACGGGACGGCGGCACTCTACCGCAGATAGTGCACAGCTGTATACACACTCGTCCGCACACCGGTATAGTGCCGCCCCATGACGC
>CBIHMN010000384.1:0-1971 GCA_966211005.1 uncultured Arenimonas sp. | reverse complement strand
GCTGGCTGCGGCAGATCGCGGTGAACGAGGCGCTGATGCGGCTGCGTCGCCGCGGGCGGCAGCCGTTCACCGACGAAGCGGGCGAGGAAGACCTGGAATGCCCGCAGACGCTGCCGCCGCAGGCGGCCGACGCCGCGATGATGGCGCGCGCGCTTCAGGCGATGCCCGATGCGACCCGCAGCGTGCTTTGGCTCTACCACGCCGAGGGCTACACGCACGACGAGATCGCCGGCCTGATGGGCCGCACGGCCAGTTTTTCCAAATCGCAGCTCGCGCGCGGCACGCGCCGCCTCCGCGACCTGCTGCACATCGAAACGGAGGTGACCCATGCCTGACGCCCGCATCCCGGCGCCGGAACCCACGCCCGCCGAAGCGTTCTCGGCGCTGCCGCTGGAAACGCCCGAACGCAGCGCCTGGCCCCTGCTGGCGGCACGCATCGACGCCCGACCGCGGGCGATGCCGCACCGCTCCACCCGCCAGCGGTGGTTGCTCGGCGCCGCCGCGGCGGCGGCGCTGTGCGCGATCGCGTTGCTGCCGCGCGACGTCGTGGCGCCTGCCGGGCCCGCGACCGCCGTGCCGGCCGACGTCGCCGCGACGCGGCCCGCATCCGCCGACACGCTGCCGCTCGATGCGCTGCTGGCCGAATCGGCACGGCTCGAATACCTGATCGGCGTCGTCGACGACGGCGCGGTCGGCAGCGCCGCGGCCACCGCGCTCGCGCTGGACTACGAAGCGCGCGTGCAGCAGCTGGACGTCGCGCTGTCCGACCCCGGCCTGACGCCCGACCAGCGTGCCGCGCTGTGGCAGCGGCGCGTCGACCTGCTGCGCGAATACGCCGGCGTCAACGGCACCGCGCAGTGGCTCGCCGCGCAGGGCCGCGATTTCGACGGCGACCTGGTCGCCGTGTTCTGACCCCGATTCCCTTTCCCACGAGGCACCCCATGAAGCACCGCATCCTCACCTTGTTCGTATCGGCCGCGCTGGCGGCCCCCTTCGCGTGCGCGGCGGCGACGCCCCGCGCCGACGACGAGGCCGCCCGTCGCGCCGAACTGGCGAAAGCGCGCGAGGCGCTCGCCGAGAACGCGCGCCGCGTCGCCGAACTGTCCCGTGGTCTCGACGAAGAAGGTTTCGAGTTCCGCTTCGAGAACCTGGCCGATCCCCGCCGTCCCGGTGTCGGCATCGTGATGAGCGACAACGAGGGCGGCGACGGCGTGCGGCTCGCCGCGGTGACGCCGGACGGCCCCGCCGCGAAGGCCGGCCTGCGCGCCGGCGACGTGCTGCGCCGGATCGACGGCCGCGCGATCGCCGGTCGTGACGGCGCCGCGATCGCCGACGCGCGCGAGCGCCTCGCCGGGCTGAAGGTCGGCCAGAAGCTGCGCCTCGGCTACGAGCGCGGCGGCAAGGCCGCGGAGACGACGGTCACCGTCGCCGAGATCGGCGGCGTGATGCGCTTCGGTACGGCCGCGCCGGAAGCCGAGCGCCACGCGTTCGCGATCGCGCGCGGCATGCCGATCGTCGCGCCCGGCGTCGAGATGGACATCGCCCGCATCGCGGCGGCGCCGTGCGCGCCGGGCGACAGCTGCGAGCTTCCGGCGCTCGGCCAGGCTTTCCGCTGGAACGGGCTGAACCTGGCGTCGGTCGACGCGAAGCTCGGCCGCTACTTCGGTACCGATCGCGGCGTGCTCGTGCTCAGCGGCGGGGACGCGCTCGACGCGCTGGAGCCGGGCGACGTGATCCAGCGCATCGAGGGCGTCGCGGTCGCGACGCCGCGCGACGCGATGCGCGCGCTGCGCGAGCAGGACGAAGGCGAGCAGGTCGAAGTGATCGTGCTGCGCGACCGCAAGCCGCGCACCGTCGAAGTCACCGTGCCGGAAGCGGCGCCGCTGCGCTGGTTCGCGCCACCGGCCCCGCCGGCGCCGCCACGCGCTCCGTCGCCGCCCCGCCCGCCGCGGGCGGCGACGGAGCGCGTGG
>CBIHMN010000383.1:0-1983 GCA_966211005.1 uncultured Arenimonas sp. | reverse complement strand
GGCAGGTGGCCGTGCCGGTGGCTTCCACCGGCAGGTACACGCGCGGATGCGAATTCCAGAGCGCCATCTCAGGCGTCGGGCAGCTCAGCGGCAGCTGCGCACGCGTGATCTCGTAACGACGCTCGGCGTTGGCCGGCGTGCCGGCGGCGTCATCGGTTCGCATCATGGCGGTGGATCCTGGCGTGAATGCGCCGGATTTTACCCGGAGCGGGCGCATCCGTCCGACCGCCGGTTGCCGGAACGCCCCGGTCACCGCGTGAATGCCAATGGGCCCCCGTCGAGCGCGGCCCCGCGCGTCGCCCCCCGGCCGCGCGTCCCCCTGGAGGACTCCCCGGATGACCCGGAAAACCCTGTTCGCCCTGCTGATCGCCGCCGCGCTGCCGGTGGCCCACGCCCAGGACTTCGATCGCCCCCTCCGCCCCGCGGCGAAACCCGCCGGGCCCGGTGCGCCCGTCACGCTCGCGGTCACCGACGCCGACGTAGGCGACGCCGCGTCGTTCGGTCGCGGAGTGGTCTGGCTCGGCGTCTTCGACGCGCGGGCGCACCTGTCGAACGACTGCACGATCTTCGCGGACGACCCCGCGCCCTGCCAGACGCTGGCCCCGGCTCCCGGCTTCACGGCTTTCGACTTCCCGGCACTGGGGACGCTGTCGCTGCCCGCGCGCGCCACCGAATCGCTGCTATGCCATTCGCAGACGCCCAACATCGTCTGGAGCGCGTCGAACCCGACCCCGTCGCCGCAGCAGATGACGCTGCAGGTGACCCCGTACTACGTCGTCGAAAGCGCCGTGCTGGACGACGTGATCGACCCGCGCACCGGCGTGTCGTACGGCGGTCGCGTCGAACTGCCGCTGACGGCGGTCTATGCGTCGCAGACGCTTCATTCGGGCGATTTCGTCGACGACTACGACACCGGCACCCGCATGTGCATCGCCGGCATGCTCAACCAGAAAACGCTGGTCGGCTCGATGGGCTTCACCGAGGCGCAGGCGCGGCAGCTGTTCCGGCAGCCGATGACGATCACCCTCGGCCTGCGTGGAAGCGCCCAGCTGGTGGACGACGCCCAGCTCTACGTCGGTACGCGGTTCTACGGCGACTGAGCCGCATCGGCTACGCTGCGGCGATGCCGTCGCCGCCCGCCACCTGGTATCTGCACGACGCCGCCGCCGGCCATCGCCGGCAGGCGGCGGCGCTCGCGCAGGCCCTGCATCCCGATCCGCGCGAATGGACACTGCGCATGGCGCCACCGTGGTCGTGGGTGGCACCGCGGCGGCTGCCGGGCGCGGCGGCCGCGTTCGGCGGGGCGTTCGCGGCCGCGCTCGACGCGCCGCCCGTGCTGGCGATCGGCTGCGGCCGCCGCGCCGCCCTCGCGACGCGGCTGCTGCGCGAGCGCGGCGCGCGCGCGGTGCAGGTGCTGCACCCGCGCATCGACACCGCGCACTGGGATCTCGTCGTCGCGCCGGAGCACGACGGCCTCGCCGGCGCGAACGTGCTGACGCTCTGCGGCAGCCTCAACCCCGTCGACGACGCCTGGCTCGCGGCCGCGCGCGCGGCGGCGCCGGCGCTCGCGGCGCTGCCGTCGCCGCGGACCGCCGTGCTGCTCGGCGGACCGACGCCGGCCGTGCGCTTCGACGCCGACGCGTTCACGACACTGGCCGCGACGCTGGACCAGTGGCTCGCGAGCGATGGCGGCAGCCTGCTGGTCGTCGGCTCACGCCGCACGCCGCCGGAATTCGCGGCGCTGGCGCGCGCGCGCTGGGCGACGACGCGCGGGCTGCGCTGGTTCGACGCGACCGACGGCGACAATCCGTACGCCGCCGCGCTCGCGGTCGCCGACCGGATCGTGGTGTCGCCCGATTCGGTGAACATGGTGTCCGAGGCGGCGGCGACGACGGTCCCCGTGTACGTCGCGGAACCCGGTCGCGCCACCGGCCGCGTCGGCGCCTATCTCGCGACGATGCTTCGCCGCGGCCGGCTCCGCCC
>CBIHMN010000382.1:0-1983 GCA_966211005.1 uncultured Arenimonas sp. | reverse complement strand
GGCTGCGTGATCAACGACTACGCCGACCGCTGGCTCGACCCGCACGTCGAGCGCACGAAATCGCGTCCGCTCGCGACCGGCGAAGTCTCGGGGCGGGAAGCGCTGGCGCTGTTCGCGGGGATGATGCTGGTGGCGTTCGGGCTGGTGCTGCTGACCAACCGGCTCACCGTGTATCTGAGCATCGCGGGCGTGTTCCTCGCCGCGACGTATCCCTACCTGAAGCGCCATACGTACCTGCCGCAGCTGTATCTCGGGCTCGCGTTCGGCTGGGGCATCCCGATGGCGTTCGCGGCGGTGCAGGGCACCGTGCCGCCGCTGGCGTGGCTGCTGTTCCTCGGCAACCTGCTGTGGACCACCGGCTACGACACCTGGTACGCGATGGTCGACCGCGAGGACGACCTGAAGGTGGGCGCGAAGTCGACGGCGATCCTGTTCGGGGACGCGGACCTGGTCGCGCAGGGCATCCTGTTCGCGGCGTTCCTGTGGGCGATGTGGCTGGTCGGTTCGCGCGCGGAACTGGGGATGTACTACGTCGTCGCGCTGGGCATCGCCGCGGTGCTGGTCGCGCGGCAGTTCTGGATCGCACGCACGCGGGCGCCCGCGGACTGCTTCGATGCGTTCCTCTCGAACCAGTGGGTGGGGATGGCGGTGTTCGCGGGCATCGCGGGGGAGTACGCGCTCGGGTGACGTGAGCGCTGGGTTGGCCACGACTTGCACGACAACAGCCACGACCGAGCACGACCGAACGAATTCGGCGTCGCGCTCCGGGCACGACGCGTGACCGCGGCTTCTATTTCTGGTTGCTTTATTCGTGCTCGGTCGTGGCTGTTGTCGTGTACGTCGTGGCCAAGCCTCCGCGCTGTCATCGTTCGGAAATCGCCACGACCCAGGCGTCCACCCGTTTCACACCCGCGGCCCGCAGGGTGCGCGCGGCTTCGGCCAGCGTGGTGCCGGTGGTCAGCACGTCGTCGACGAGGGCGACGTGGGCGGGCAGGGGGCCGCGCACCGCGAACGCGCCTTCGAGGTTGCGGCGGCGGGCGCGGCCGCCGAGGTCGGTCTGCGGGGTGGTCGCGCGCCTGCGGACGAGAGCGTCCTTCGCCAGCGGCAGCGCCAGTGCCGTCGCCAGCGGCCGCGCGAGTTCCAGCGCCTGGTCGTAGCCGCGCTCGCGCAGGCGGCGGCGATGCAGCGGCACCGGCACCAGCGCCTGGGGGCGCGGGGCGGTGGATGCGGCATCGGCGAGCAGCTGGGCCAGCAGACGGCCGGCGGCGAGGTCGCCGTGGAACTTGAAGCGCGGCAGCAGCCGGTCGATCGGCGGTTCGTAGCGCGAGGCGGCGACGATGCGCGCCAGCGGCGGCATGCGGACGACGCGGGGCGGCACGAGTTCGTCCGCACAGGCCGCGCACAGGTCGCGGTCCGCCGCGCCGGGGTCGCCGCAGGCGAGGCAGCGTGGCGGCCAGAGCGCGTCGGGCAGGCGGTGCCACGCCGCGGCGAGGCGGGTCAGCCCGCCGGACACGACCGTCCATCGGCTCGGCGCGCGGCGCCGGCACGGACTGTGGCGCCGGTCACGGAAGCGGCCGGCGAGCCGCCGGAAAATGCCGCCCACGGAACCGACGCCCCCCGGCGTTTCCCGTCAACCGGCGGCCCCGCGGTTCGGTTGACAGGGTTCACCATGCTGCACAGACTGCCGCTCCTCGCGCCCCCGCGCCGTCAGGGACTCGCCATGTCTCCCGTCATCCCGAGCCCCGCCGCCGAAGTCCGCCACGACTGGTCGCGCGACGAAGCGCTGGCGCTGTTCGCGCTGCCGCTGCCGGAGCTGCTGTTCCGCGCCGCCGCCGTTCACCGCGAACGGTTCGATCCGGCGGAGGTGCAGGTGTCGACGCTGCTGTCGGTGAAGACCGGCGGCTGCCCCGAGGACTGCAGCTACTGCCCGCAGGCCGCGCGCTACCACACCGGCGTCGAGGCGACGAAGCTGATGAGCACCGA
>CBIHMN010000381.1:0-1994 GCA_966211005.1 uncultured Arenimonas sp. | reverse complement strand
CCTTCAGGCGGTAGCCCCTACGACCCGCTGCGCGGGTCGCGGGCCCCGCGCCCTCTTGCTTCCGATCCCCCGCGCCTTCGGCGCGACTTGGGGATTCCGGCGGGAGTGGTTCACCGCGATCACTTGTTCGTGCAGCGCCCGACGTCAGGCACGGATCGCCGCGGTCATCTGCTGCCGTCGGGATGCAGCCAGACCGCGGGCGCTTCACCATCGCCGGCGTAGCGCTCGCGCTTCCAGATCGGCACGCGCGACTTCACCTCGTCGATGATCCAGCGGCAGGCGTCGAAGGCCGGGCCGCGGTGGGCGGCGCTGACGCCGACCCAGACCGCCAGGTCACCGGGCACCAGGTCGCCGGTGCGGTGCACGCAGGCGGCGTCGAGGATCGCGAAGCGGTCGCGCGCCTCGGCGACGATGCGCGCGCCTTCGGCTTCGGCCAGGGCGACATAGGCTTCGTAGTGGAGACCGACCACGGCGCGGCCGTCGGCGTGGTCGCGCACCCAGCCTTCGAAGCTCGCGTACGCGCCGGCGTGGTGCGCGAGCAGGTGCGCGCGCCACGGCGCGGGATCGATCGGCGTCGGGCTGATCGCGAAACGGATCATGCCGCGCTCAGCCACCGCTGACCGGCGGGATGAAGGCGATCTCGGCGCCGTCGCGCACCGGCGCGTCCCACGGGGCGAATTCGCCGTCCACGGCGACCCGCAGCCGCTCGCGCGCCAGCGCGAACCCGTGTTTCCCGCGCAGCATGTCGTACAGCGCTTCGAGCGACGCCGGCGTCGGCAGCGTTTCGGTGTCGGTGCCGGCGGCATCGCGCAGGCTGGCGAAATACAGCACGGTGACGCTCATGCGCGCGCGGTCCCGACATCGCGACGGCCGCCGCGCTTGCCCAGCAGCCGCGCCGGACCGATGACGATCGCGTGCGACAGCGCCTTGCACATGTCGTAGACCGTGAGCGCCGCGATGGTCGCGCCGGTGAGCGCCTCCATCTCGACGCCGGTGCGATGGCTCGTCTTCACCGCGCATTCGATACGGAGCGTGCGCGGCCCGGTCCAGCCGACGTCGAAGCGGCAGGCTTCGATCGGCAGCGGATGGCAGAACGGGATCAGGTCGTGCGTGCGCTTCACCGCCATCGTGCCGGCGACGATCGCCGTGTCGGCGACCGCGCCCTTCTTCGTGGCCATGCCGTCGGCGCGCAGAGTCCCGGCGACGGCCGCGGGAAACCGCACGACGCATTCGGCGACGGCCTCGCGCGCCGTCACTTCCTTTCCGGAAACGTCGACCATCGCCGGCCGGCCGGCGTCGTCCACATGCGTCAGTCGCTTCGCCATGCCCGCCTCCGCTCAGCCGCCGATGTAGAACATCTCGATGCGACGACCGTCGGCACCGGCGACAGCGGCACGCCGTTCGCTGTAGCGGTCGTCACGCGCGCGCCAGAGTGTCGCCAGGTGCCCGGCGAGCACGGCTTCGCCCGCGGCGATGCGCGGGCGCAGCGGGTATCCCGCCGATGCGAACAGGCACGTGTAAAGCTGACCGTCGGCCGAGAGTCGCGCGCGATGGCAGTCGCCGCAGAACGGCGCGCTCACGGAGCCGACGAACCCCACCTCGCCGCCGCCATCGACGTACGCATAGCGCTTCGCGACCTCGCCCCGGTACGCGGCGCCCACCGGACGCAGCGGCCAGCGGGCGTCGATGGCGTCGCGCGATTCGGCCGACGGCACCACCCGCGTCGGCGACCAGCCGTTGCAGGTGCCGACATCCATGTACTCGATGAACCGGGGCACGTGCGGCGTGCCGCGGAAGCGAGCGGCGATCGCCGGCACATCGGCTTCGTTCACCCCGCGCTGCACGACGCAGTTGATCTTGAGCGGACCGAACCCGGCGTCTTCGGCGGCGGCGATGCCGGCGAGCACGTGGCCGAGCTCGCCGCGTCCCCCGGACAGCGCGCGGAAGCGGGCCGGGTCCAGCGAGTCCAGACTCACCGTCAGACGGTGCAGGCC
>CBIHMN010000380.1:0-2011 GCA_966211005.1 uncultured Arenimonas sp. | reverse complement strand
GCCCGCAGGTACTCGACGACCTCGGGCTCGCCGACGGTGCGCGCGAGCCAGCGCAGCGCCGCGGCGAGCCCGAGGTCGTCGAGTACCTGCGGGCGCAGCAGCCGCGACAGCTCGCGCGTGTCGGCGAGCCGGCGGGAGTGGACGTCGCGGTCGAGATCGACGACGCCCTTCCGGCACTCGACGACGAACGCCAGACGCTGGTCTTCCGCGTCGCGCAGGAAGCGCTGACGAACGTGGTGCGGCACGCGGCGACACGCACGGCGTCGATCTCGCTGGCGGCGCGCGCCGGCCATCTCGTGCTGGACGTCACCGACGAAGGCCGCGGCTTCGACGTCGCCGCCGCGACCGCGCGCGCGAGCGCCGGCGGCAGCGCCGGCCTCGGCGGGATGCGCGATCGCGTGGCGCTGCACGGCGGCACGCTGCGGATCGAATCGACCGGCGCGGGCACGCGCGTGCAGGCTGCGATCCCGGTCGCCGCCCGCGACGACGGAGCGACGGCATGACGACGCCGCTGCAGCCCCTGCGCGTGGTGATCGCCGACGACCACACGCTGGTCCGCGAAAGCCTGGTCGCCGTGCTCGAAGCCGACGGCGCCTGCGCCGTCGTCGGGCAGGCGTCCAACGGGCTCGACGCGCTGTCCGAAGTCGCGCGGCTGGATCCCGACGTCGCGATCATCGACATCTCGATGCCGAATCTCGGCGGCCTGGAAGTGGTGCGGCGGCTGCGCACCGCGGCGCCGCGCACGCGCGTGCTGGTGCTGACGATGCACGAGGACCACGAATACCTGCTGCAGGCCGTGCGCGCCGGCGCCGCCGGCTTCCTGCTGAAGGACAGCCCGACCGCGGAACTGATCGCCGCGGTCGCCGCGGTCGGTGCCGGGCGCGGCCACTTCGGGCCGCAGGCCGCCGCCGTACTCGCGGGGCAGCTGCAGTCGCCGACGCGCGACATCGACGACCCGTACCGCGACCTGACACCCCGCGAGCGCGAGGTGTTCCACCTCGTGATCGAAGGCCTGAGCACCAAGGAGGTCGCGCGCCGGCTCGACATCAGCGCGAAGACCGCCGAGAACCATCGCGCTCGGGTGCTCGCGAAACTCGAGGCGCGCAATACCGCCGACGTGATCCGCTATGCCGTGCGCCGGGGCCTTCTCACCTAGCGCCGGCTGCGCCTGAACCGTACGGACTGGTATCCTCGCCCGGTCCCTGCCCGCGAGGAATCGACGATGACTTGCCTGCGTGCTTTCGTGGTGTTTTCGCTGTGCGTGCTACTCGCCGCATGCTCGAGCGGACCGCCGCGCCGGGTCTATCCGCCGCAGGCCACGGTGCAGGAACTGCGCGTGCAGGCCGACGGCCAGGTCGCGGCCACGCTGCGCATCCAGAACTTCAGCACCGTGCCGATGACGTTCACCCGGCTGCAGGCGACGCTGACGCTCGCCGGCGGCGAGGCGGCACGGATCGACATCGACCCGTCGCTCACCGTCGGCCCCGGTTCGAACGAACTGGTCCGGCACGTGTTCGCGCCGACGCCGGCGGTGAAGTCGGCGCTCGACGCCGCGTTCTCCGGCTCGCGTCCGGTGCGCTATTCGCTCGCCGGCCGCATCGCCGACAGCGAAGGCCGCGACGACGAATTCAGTTACGACAGCGCGCTCGATCCCGTGCCGGGCCTGCCCGGCGTGCTGCGCTGAAACCCCGACCGGAACGGATCCTCCCCATGACGCGATACACCGCCCCGCTGCGCGACCTCAAGTTCGCGCTGTACGACGTGATCGGCGCCGACGCGCTGTACGCGCGCCTCGGCATCGACGTGGCGCAGCGCGAACTGCTCGACGCGGTGATGGACGAGGCGGCGAAGTTCACGCAGTCGGTGCTGGCGCCGCTCAATGCCGGTGGCGACGAGCACGGGTGCCGCTTCGATCCGGCGACCGGCGACGTCACCACGCCACCGGGTTTCCGCGACGCGTTCGCGCAGTTCGTCGCCGGCGGCTGGACGGGCCTGACCGCGCCCGAGGCGA
>CBIHMN010000379.1:0-2025 GCA_966211005.1 uncultured Arenimonas sp. | reverse complement strand
GCGTCAGGGAGCAGGTTCGAAGCGGTTGGCGGCGACGTTCTTGCGGACGGTGGCGGGGTCCCAGATGCGGCCGTTCATGGCGATGTAGACGCCCGGCGCGAGCGACTGCACCGCGCCGACCGCGGTGCCGATGTTGAACTCGGCGTCCGAGCCGCGGAAGCGGGCCGGGTTCAGCGCGCCGGTCAGCACGATGGTCTTGCCGGGGATGGTGGCCAGCACTTTCGCGGTCTCCACCATCGTGTCGGTGCCGTGCGTCACCAGCACGTGATCCGCCGACGACGCGGCGATCGTCGCGCGCAACACCTCGCGATCGTCGGCGGTGATGTGCAGGCTGTCCTTGCGCAGCGCCGGCACCACCGTGAAGCGGAACGCGACGCCGAATTCCTGCAGGATGCGGCCGATCTGCGGTTCGCCGACCTGGTAATCCGACTTGTCGTCGAAATACACCTTGTCGATCGTGCCGCCGGTGGTGACGACCAGCAGTTCGTCCATGCGCGTTCTCCGTTCTGGCGCGCGTGGGGCCTGCGCCGGCGCGGCGATTATAGGCTGGCGGGCTTGCGGCGGAAGCGCGCCCGGACGCCGTCCCAGCTGGCGGCGGCGATCAGGGCGATCGACAGCGCGATCTCGGCGAGCGCCGGCGCGCGTTCGGCCGGCATGGCCCACGCGACCATGATGCCGTGACAGAAATACAGCAATGCCGCCAGCGCGCCCCAGAACGCCGCACGCCGCCGGCGCGCGACCAGCATCCCGAGCGCCGGCAGCAGCGGCGCGACGAAGAACAGCACCACCGCCCAGCGCTGCGACTCCGCTGGCGGCGACAGCCAGCCGTGCCACGCGACCTGCAGTGCCGCGAGCACGACGATCGCTATGGCCGCGACACGACCGGCGGCGCTCACGCCTGCAGCTTCCGCGCGGTTTCCGCCAGCCGCCGGCCGAGCGCGCGCGCGAGCTGCTTCTCGTCGTCGCTGGGCGCCGGGTCGTCCTGCGCGCCGGCGACGTGCGACGCGCCGTAGGGCGTGCCGCCGGTGCGGGTGGTGTTCAGCACGGCCTCCGTGAACGGGATGCCGACCACGACCATCCCGTGGTGCAGCAGCGGCACGAGCATCGTCAGCAGCGTCGACTCCTGGCCGCCGTGCATCGTCGCGGTCGACGTGAACACGGCCGCCGGCTTGCCGACGAGCGTGCCGGAGGCCCATTCGGCGCCGAGCGTGTCGATGAAATGCTTGACCGGCGCTGCCATGTTGCCGAAACGCGTCGGGCTGCCGAGCGCGAGCCCGGCGCAGTCGTCGAGGTCGGCTTTCGTCACGTACGGCGCGCCGTCGTCGGGCACCGGTGGCGTCGCGGTTTCGGTGACCGGCGCGACCGGGGGCACGGTGCGCAGGCGCGCCCGCATGCCGTCGACTTCGCCGACGCCGCGGGCGATCTGGCGTGCGAGGTTGGCGACGGAACCGCCGCGGCTGTAATAGAGGATCAGGATCTCGGCCATCCGGGGATGATAGTCGCAGCGGTTCACGCGCCGCACTCGGCGGCGGGCGGGGCATGCGCTACCCTTCGGGCGATGAACCCGGTGGCGATACTCCAGCGCTGGTGGACGCGGCTCGATCGCGAGCGGCTGCAGGCGTTCGCGCGTTTCCTGTGGGTGCGCTTCCTCGACGACCGCTGCTTCGAGACCGCCGGCGCGCTCGCGTACACCTCGCTGTTCGCGCTGGTGCCGATGGCCATGGTGGTGTTCGGCATCCTGTCGGCCTTCCCGGTCTTCAAGGACTGGAGCACCGAGCTCACCGGGTTCGTGTTCGCGACGTTCGTGCCCAGCGCGGCCAGCGTGGTCGAGCTGGAGCTGAAGAAATTCGCCGACAACGCGCAGGGCCTCACCGCGACCGGCGTGCTGGTGCTCATCGGCTCGCTGCTGGTGACCATGTGGAGCATCGAGGCCACGTTCAACCGCATCTGGCGCGTACCGACCGCGCGGCCGAAGCTCAGCCGCTTCCTGATGTACTGGACGCTGCTGACGCTCGGCACGCTGGT
>CBIHMN010000378.1:0-2032 GCA_966211005.1 uncultured Arenimonas sp. | reverse complement strand
CCGCCTGCGCCGGGGTGAACGTGCAGAAGGTGTTGTACTGGTGCACCTTGCGGAATTCGGCGCTCAGCGCCGGCGGCGCGATCGCGTAGCCGACCTTCCAGCCGGTGCAGTGGTAGGTCTTGCCGAAGCTCGACACGACGACGGCGCGCGCCGCCAGCTCGGGATATCGCAGCACGCTCTCGTGCCGGCGCCCGTCGAACACGATGTGCTCGTACACCTCGTCCGACAGCAGCACGATATCGGTGCCGCGCAGGATCGCCGACAGTTCGGCGATGTCCTCCGCCTCCAGCATCGCGCCCGACGGGTTGTGCGGGCTGTTGATCATCAGCATCCGCGTGCGCGGCGTGATCGCGTCGCGCACCCGCGGCCAGTCGACCGAGAAATCCACCGGATCGAGCGGCACGTGCACCGCCGTCGCCCCGGCGAGGTCGATCGCCGGCTCGTAGCAGTCGTAGCACGGGTCGAGCACGATCACTTCCTCGCCCGCCCGCACCAGCGCGTGCACCGCGTCGAAGATCGCCTCGCTGGCGCCGCTGGTCACCGTGACCTCGGTGTCCGCGTCGACCTCGCGGCCGTAGCAGCGGGCCGTCTTGGCGGCGATGGCCTGGCGCAGCGCCGGCAGGCCGCTCATCGGCGCGTACTGGTTCTTCCCGTCGCGCATCGCGCGGTCGAGCGCCTCGACCAGCCGCTCCGGCACGTCGAAATCGGGAAACCCCTGGCCGAGGTTCACCGCGCCGTGTTCGGCGGCGAGCTGCGACATCACCGTGAAGATGGTCGTGCCGACGTTCGGGAGTTTGGTCGTGATACGCATCGCGGCTTCCGCGGGTGGGCAGCCGATGATGCCACCACGGAAGCCGTGGTGGCATCGTCGCCGCGGCTGGTCAGGGCGCGCAGCCCTGCGTCGCGGTCAGCGGCTGGACCGCATCGACGACGTTCCACGAACCGACGACGCCGTCGGTGAAGTCCGCGTCGATGGTGATCGCATCGAATGCGCCGCCGAGGTAGCGCCGGTGCAGCATGCCGACCGGCGTGCGGTCGGGCGTGCGCCACGCGTCGAACGGACCGAAGCCGCGCAACTGATGCAGTTCGATGGCCTCGTCCGCGGCGTCGAACGCGCCCGGACGCTCCGCGGCGAGGAACCGCGGCTGGCCCAGCCCGTCGTAGACGTAGGCGGCGAGGAATTCGTAGCCGGGCATCACTGCCACGCTGTAGCCGGTGCCAGAGCGCGCCGGATCGAACCAGTGGGCGGCGACGTCGAGCGGCGCCCCGTCGACCTGCGGGCAGCCCTCGAGGAAGCGGACGAGGCGCTCGCTGCCAGTCCGCGCGTGAAGCTGCCAGCTCATCACGAGTTCGCCGTCGACCAGACCGTTCAGGAATATCCGGCCGACCGGATAATGAAGCTGGCGATCGCCGAGCCACGCGGTGCGGTAGAGCGCCAGTTCGTAACGCTGCACCGCCGGCGCGAGTCGCTCCCCCTGCGCGTAGTACCAGGTCGGATCGCCGTTCTCGTCATACGCGTACCACAGCATCACGATCTCGTCGCCGGCGAAATGCAGGAACACGCCGTGGCCGGGTCGCGCCGGGTTGTAGTACGACCCGGCGCGGACCTCCACCGGTTCGGTACTCGTCGTCGAGCCCACCGACGCGTAGACGCTCATCATCCGCGGTGTCGCCTCGGCATGTATCGGCGCGACATACCAGCGGCCTCCGAGTTCGCCGTCGAACACGCTGGCGAAGCTGAGCTTGCGCCCGGTCAGTACATCCGGCCGGGTCCGGTCGAACGCCGGGATCGCCGGACCGCCGTAGTCCGGGGCGGGATCGCGCCAGACGGCGAGGGAACCGCCCTTGACGTTGTAGTCGGCCGAGAGCAGCAGTTCGAGGAAGGACACGCCGGGCGGAACGTCGACGATCATCGCGTCCGGAAACGCGCCGGGCCCGACGCGGATCTCCGGCGTCGGCGTGAAGGGCGCGACGCTCAGCGCCCGCGGCACCTGCGCGAGGCCGCCGCGCACGATACGGATCGGGACCACGG
>CBIHMN010000377.1:0-2033 GCA_966211005.1 uncultured Arenimonas sp. | reverse complement strand
ATCTGGTGCCCGGGAGAGGACTCGAACCTCCACGGTTTTACCCGCTAGTACCTGAAACTAGTGCGTCTACCAATTCCGCCACCCGGGCAGGGTGTCCGACGCCGGGGCGTGGGAGCCGCGTAATCTAGTCATCGGCCCCGCGATTGTCAATCGCGCGCGGCGTTTTCACCCGGGCGCGAAGACGGCGGGGTGTATCCTGCGCGGCATGACGAAACCCCCGAAGAAGAAGACCGGCGCCGCCCTCCCGGGCTGGATGCCGGAAACGATGCGCGCCGCCGGTGCCGACGGTACCGGCACCCGCAAATCCACCCGCGGCGGCTCCGCCGAAACGGCGAAATCGCCGCCGGCCAGGAAAAAATCCGCGACCGGCGGCAAGCCGGCGAAGAAGGGGTCGGCGGGTGCGCCGAAAGGCGGCGCCGGCAGCCGCGGGAAGCGCGCCGACGGACGTGCGGCGGGCAAGTCCGCGGCCGGCCGCTACGGCGGCATCACCGATCCGCACGCCGAGCGCGAAGCGCGCAAGTACGACCAGCCGATCGCGAGCCGCGAGGCGATCCTGGAGCTGCTGTCCGACAGCCCCGGCCCGCTGAACGCGACCGACATCGCCGATCGGCTCGACCTCGGCGCGCCGGACCGCTTCGAAGCCCTGACGCGCCGCCTCGCGGCGATGCAGCGCGACGGGCAGGTGCTGCTGAATCGTCGCGGCGGCTACGCCGCCGCGCAGAAGCTCGATCTCATCGCCGGCACGGTGATCGCCAACCCCGACGGTTTCGGTTTCCTGAAGCCGGACGACAAGGGCAGCGGCGACGACCTGTTCCTGCCGCCGCACGAGATGCGCAAGGCGCTGCACGGCGACCGCGTGCTCGCCAGCGTCACCGGCGTCGATCGCCGCGGCCGCCGCGAGGGCGCGATCGTCGAGGTGCTCGAACATCGCCTGACGCGCCTCACCGGCCGCTACGAGGAACGCGCGCGCATCGGCATGGTCGTGCCCGACGACAAGCGCGTGCTCACCGAGATCCTGATCCCGACCGAAGACCGGAACGACGCGCGCAACGGCCAGCTGGTCGTGGTGGAGGTCGTCGAACCGCCGTCCGGCGGCCGGCCACCGATCGGCCGGGTGCTGCTGGTGCTCGGCGACCGCCTGACGCCGTCGCTGGTCGTGCAGGCCGCGATCCACGGCCACGACCTGCCGCACGAGTTCCCGAAGGGCGCGCTCGCCGAAGCCGCCGAGGTGCCGCTCGACGTCCCCGCCGAAGAAGCCGGTCGCCGCGTCGACCTGCGCCAGGTGCCGCTGGTGACGATCGACGGCGAGGACGCGAAGGATTTCGACGACGCGGTGTGGTGCGAGCCGAATCCGGAAGGGTTCCGGCTGATCGTCGCGATCGCCGACGTGTCGCACTACGTGCGCCCCGGCAGCGCGCTCGACGACGAGGCGCAGAAGCGCGGCACGTCGGTGTATTTCCCGGGTTTCGTCGTGCCGATGCTGCCCGAGACGCTGTCCAACGGCATCTGCTCGCTGAATCCGAAGGTCGAGCGGCTGGCGTTCTGCTGCGACATGCAGGTCGGCTTCGACGGGCTGGTGACGAAGTCGCGCTTCTACGAAGCGGTGATCCGCTCGCACGCGCGGCTGACGTATACGCAGGTGTGGAAGGCCGTGGGCGAAGCCGACACCGAGGGCGGCGCCGAGGCGATCGCGCAGATCGGCAAGCTGATGCCGTCGGTCAAGCGCCTGCACCAGCTCTACCAGGTGCTCGCGAAGGCGCGCGCGCAGCGCGGCGCGATCGAGTTCGAATCGAGCGAAGTGCGTTTCGTGCTCGACAATTCCGGCGAAGTGATCCAGGCCGGCATGCTGGAGCGCAACGACGCGCACAAGCTGATCGAGGAATGCATGATCGCGGCGAACGTGGAGGCGGCGAAATTCGTCAGCAGCCGCAAGGTCGCCGCGCCGTATCGCGTGCACGCCAAGCCGCCGGAAGCGAAGTACGCCGACCTGCTCGAATACCTGAGCGAGTTCGGCCTCGTGCTGCCGCCGCACG
>CBIHMN010000376.1:0-2042 GCA_966211005.1 uncultured Arenimonas sp. | reverse complement strand
TTCCCGCGTTACGACCGTTCGTTCCGCGCACGCCACGCATCCCGCGCCTGCAGCCACCAGTACGTCAGCTGCGCGCCGAGGAAGCCGGCGGGTTTCAGCGCCGACGTCAGCGGGTAGTCGGCGAACTCGCGCCAGCGGGTGTCGCCTTCGGCGATCGCCGCGGCGAGCACCTCGCCGGCGAAGGTCGTCGGCGCGACGCCATGGCC
Source organism: uncultured Arenimonas sp. (assembly GCA_966211005.1). Classification (GTDB taxonomy): domain Bacteria; phylum Pseudomonadota; class Gammaproteobacteria; order Xanthomonadales; family Xanthomonadaceae; genus Arenimonas. The sequence goes on along the minus strand of CBIHMN010000376.1, from coordinate 1,836 downwards.
GCCGAATGCCTGCGCGAGCCAAAGGCCGTCGTCGATGCGGCCGATCTGCGGCATCTCGTGCCGGGCATAGCTCATCAGTCCCGACCACGCGTCTTCGATCGCGATGTCGTGCAGCTGCGGGAACACCTCCAGCAGGTCGGCGCGCAGCAGTTCGCGCACCTGCGCCGGCGACCGGTCGCGGATCGAAATGCGTCCACCCCACAGCAGCCGCGTGTCGGGCAGCGGCCGGTAGTAGTCGAACGCGAAGCGCGTGTCGTAGATCGCCGCGCGCGTGCGCAGCACGTCGTCCATCCGGGCGCCCAGCGGTGCGGTGACCATCACGTAGGTCGCGATCGGCAGCACGCCGGCATCGACGTCGCGGCGCAGGCCGGCGAGATAGCCTCCGCAGGCCAGCACCACCTCGCGCGCACGCACCTCGCCTTGCGGCGTGCGCACCCGCCAGCCGGCGCCGTCGCGTTCCAGCGCGAGCGCGGGCGACCGCTCGTGCACGGTGACGCCCTGCCGGGTCGCCGCGGCCGCGAGCCCGCGCGCGTAGGCGAGCGGATTGAAATGCAGGGCGTCGCGTTCGAACAGGGCGTCGCCGTAGCGGCGCGTGCGGACGAGTCCGTCCAGCTCGCTGGCCGGCACCCACTCCCAGTGCGTGTCGAAATGCTCGGCGAGCAGGCGCTGGCGTTCGCGCAGCGGCGTCGGGTCACGGAACCAGTTCGCCCAGAGCACGCCGGCGTCGGTCGCCGAGCAGTCGATGCCGAGGGTGCCGACCCGGCGCCGGATCAGCCCCACCGCATCGCGGGTGCCGCGATACAGCGCCTTCGCGCGCTGCGGGCCGAGTTCGGCCAGCAGGCTCGCCTCGCCGCGCGAGAACCCGCCGAAAACGAACCCGCCGTTCCGGCCGGACGCGCCGTGCGCCACCGCCTGCCCTTCGAGCAGCACGACGTCGCGTACGCCGCGCTCGGCGAGTCCAAGGGCGGTGTTGAGGCCGGCGAAGCCGCCGCCGACGACGCAGACGGCGGCCTCGCGACGCCCGGCGAGGGACGGATGCGACGGCGACGGTCCCGCGTCGGCGGCGTAATAGCCCGACCCGGCCGGCATGCGTCGAGGCCCCGGGTCAGCGCGCCAGCGCCGCGCGCATGTATTCGCGCGCGGGCTCGGCGAGGTCGTCGTGTTCCAGCGCGAATTCGATCGTCGCCTCGATCAGGCCGATGCGGCTGCCGCAGTCGAAACGCCGCCCTTCGAACCGGTACGCCAGCGCGCGATCGTGCTTCATCAGCGCGGCGATGCCGTCCGTGAGCTGGATCTCGCCGCCGGCGCCGGGACGCGTGGCCGCGAGTTCGGCGAACACGCGCCCGCTGAGCACATAGCGGCCCACCACCGCGAGCGTGCTGGGCGCCACTTCCGGCTTCGGCTTCTCGACGATCGCCTCGATCTCGCCGTGGCGACCGGTGAAGTCGCGGGTCGCGACGATGCCGTAACTGGCGGTCTGTCCGCGCGGTACGTCCTGCACGGCGATCACGCTCGCCTGCTCGGCCTCGGCCAGGTCGACCATCTGCCGCAGCGCGCCGGGGCCGCGATTCCAGATCAGGTCGTCGGGCAGCAGCACCGCGAACGGCTCGTCGCCGACCACCGGGCGCGCGCAGAGCACGGCGTGTCCGAGGCCGAGCGCTTCGGTCTGGGTGACGAACACCGCGCGCACGTGGCGTGGCAGCACGTCGCGGATCATCCCGAGCAGTTCGGATTTTCCGGCCTTCTCCAGCTTCTGCTCGAGTTCGTAGGCCTTGTCGAAATAGTCGGCGACCGAATGCTTGTAGCGGTTGGTGACGAACACCAGCGTGTCGCAGC
>CBIHMN010000375.1:0-2064 GCA_966211005.1 uncultured Arenimonas sp. | reverse complement strand
GAGCTCGTGAAGCCGTCGGACATCAACTTCATGGTCACGCACGCGCGCGGGCTCGTCTGCCTGTCGCTGACGCGCGAGCGCTGCCGGCAGCTCGGGCTGGCGCCGATGGTCCGCGACAACGCGTCGCCGTACCACACGAACTTCACCGTCAGCATCGAGGCGGCCGAGGGCGTCACCACCGGCATCAGCGCGTACGACCGCGCGCACACGATCCGCACCGCGGTGCGGCCGGACGCGAGCGCGGACGACCTCGTGCAGCCCGGCCACATCTTTCCGCTGACCGCGCAGCCCGGCGGCGTGCTCACGCGCAGCGGCCACACCGAGGCCGCGAGCGACCTCGCGCGGCTCGCCGGGCTGGAACCGGCCGGCGTGCTCGTCGAGATCCTGAATCCCGACGGCTCGATGGCGAGGCGCCCGGAACTCGAGGATTTCGCACGCGAGCACGGGCTGAAGATCGGTTCGATCGAGGACCTGATCCGCCACCGCCTCGAGACCGAACATACGATCGAACGCGTCGACGCGCGCGACATCGACACCGCGCACGGCCGCTTCCGGCTGGTGACGTACCGCGACCGCGTGAGCCGCGACCTGCATTTCGCGCTCGTGCACGGCGAGCCACGGCGCGACACGCCGACGCTGGTGCGCGTGCACGTCAAGAACCCGCTGAGCGACGTGCTGCACTGGCAGCGCGCCGACTTCGGCGTGAGCGCGTCCGATGCGCTCGCGGCGGTCGCGGCGGCGGGCGAGGGCGTCGTGGTCGTGCTGGCCGAACCGGTGTCCGCCGACGACCTGCTGGCCCGCATCACCGAATCCACCCCCGTCGAGGCGCCGAAGCAGCGCGAATGGCGCCGCGTCGGCGCCGGCGCGCAGATCCTCGCCGACCTCGGCCTCGGCAAGCTCCGCGTCCTCGGCACCCCCCGCCGCCAGGTCGCGCTCGCCGGCTTTGGCCTCGAGATCGTCGAGTACGTCGGCGGATCGTCGGGACCGACCGGGGCGTGAAGGGCGCTTCTCGACGCGGATTACGCGGATCAACGCGGATAGAGCATTTCCAAAGGTTCGCTCCTGCCTTATCCGCGTCCATCCGCGTAATCCGCGTCGAGGCTTGAACGCTTTCCACCGAGGCTACCGGCGGCCCGGTAGCCGGGAAGACGGGTGCGGTAAACTGCCCGCCCGTTCCGACCCGACCTCCCGATGCCTGATTTCGAAGGCGACCTGCGCAGCCCCGCCGGCGCGCGCTACGCCCTCCTCGCCGCCCGCTGGAACCCGCGCATCGTCGATGCGCTGGTCGCCGGCGCGCGCAAGGCGTTCGCCGACCATGGCGTCGCCGAGGCCGATGTCGATGTCGTGCGCGTGCCGGGCGCGTGGGAGCTGCCGGTCGCCGCCGCGCGCGTGATCGACCGCGGCGAATACGCCGCCGTCGTCGCGCTCGGCTGCGTCGTGCGCGGCGACACCCGGCACTACGAACACGTGTCGGACGAATGCGCGCGCGGGCTGATGCGCGTCGCGCTCGACACCGGCGTGCCCGTGCTCAACGGCGTGCTCGCCGTGGAGATGTTCGCCGACGCCGAGGCGCGGGCCGGCGGCGCGCACGGCAACAAGGGCGAGGAAGCGGCCACGGCCGCGATCGAGATGGCCAACCTGACCGGAAAACTGGCATGAAGCACGTGCGTCCCGACGGCATCGACCCGCATGCGCGCTCGCGCGCCCGCCGCCGCGCGCTGCAGGCCGTGTACGCGTGGCAGCTCGGCGGCGCGCCGATCGCCAAGGTGATCGAGCAGTTCCGCAGCGAGCAGGACATGGAAGTGGCGGACCTGCAGTATTTCGAGGACCTGGTGCGCGGCGTCGACGCGCATCGCGCGCAGCTCGACGAGCAGCTCGCGGCGTTCCTCGACCGCGACATCGCCCAGGTCGACCCGATCGAGCGCGCGGTGCTGCGCATCGCCGCGTACGAACTGCTGCATCGCCCCGACGTCCCGTACCGCGTCGTGATCAACGAGGCGATCGAGACCACCAAGCGCTTCGGCTCCGAGCACGGCCACACCTACGTCAACGGCGTGCTCGACC
>CBIHMN010000374.1:0-2099 GCA_966211005.1 uncultured Arenimonas sp. | reverse complement strand
CGATGGCCTGCGGCTGCTCGTGGATCTCCTTGAGCATGTAGTGCGGGTAGTCGCCACGCTGCACCGCGTCGGCGCTGAAATGCGATTCGCGCACGTCGCGCCGCACCGCCGTGCCGTCGGCGTCGAACACGTCGACCGTGTCGCGCGTGACGCGCACCACGTCGCCCTCTTCCAGGTACAGGAACCGCTTCGTCAGCGGCAGCAGCGCGTGCACGTCGGAGGCGATGTACTGCTCGCCGTCGCCGAGGCCGGCGATCAGCGGCGCGCCGTACCGGGCGCCGACGACGACGTCGGGCTCGCGCGCCGACACCACCGCGATCGCGTAGGCGCCGTGCAGGCGCTTCACGGTGTCCTGCACCGCCGCGAGCAGCCCGAGGCCGCGCTGCTGCGCGCGCTCGACGAGGTGCGCGATGACCTCGGTGTCGGTCTGCGACGTGAACTCGAAACCGTCGGCGCGCAGCTCTTCGCGCAGCGCCGCGTGGTTCTCGATGATGCCGTTGTGCACGACGCTGGTCGGGCCGGACACGTGCGGATGCGCGTTGCCCTCGCTCGGCACGCCGTGCGTGGCCCAGCGCGTGTGGGCGATGCCGCAGGGGCCGTCGAGGCCGGTTTCGGCCTGCAGCGCCTGCAGGTCGCGCACCTTGCCCTTCGCGCGCAGCCGGGCGATGCCCTCGCCCTGCACGAGCGCGATGCCGGCCGAATCGTAGCCGCGGTATTCGAGGGCGCCGAGGCCGGCGATCAGGTGTTTGACGATGTCGCGCTGCGCGCTGATGCCGACGATGCCGCACATGGTTCGTGTTCCCCCGGGAAAGCGGTCCCCAGTTTAAGGCTTCGCCGACGCGACGGCGTCGCGACCGGTGCGCTGCGTGCGGGCGCATCCATGACATTCCGCGGGCAGCGGGCCGGGTGTCCGGGCGGGCGCGACCGGACGCCCGCCGGACGCCGGACGTCGTGGGGATGCCTTCAGTATCAGCAAGTTACGGCTGGCACGGGTCGTGCATTGGACTACCGGACCCGACCACAGGCCGAACCATGATCCGCGACACCTCCGCCCAGGACATCCGCATCGCCACTACGCCGGACGCGTCGTCACGTCGCCGGCCGCTGCTCATCGGCGGCGCCGCGCTCGCGCTGGTGCTGCTGCTCGGCTGGGGCGTCGCCGGCTGGCTCGGCGGCTCGCGCGCCGTCTCCATCGAGCGCCTGCGCTTCGGCGAGGTCACGCGCGGCACGCTGGTCCGCGACGCGGCGGTGAACGGCCGCGTCGTCGCCGCGGTGAGTCCCACGCTGTACGCGCCGGCCGGCGGCACCGTGACGCTGAAGATCCAGGCCGGCGACACCGTCGCCAAGGGCACCGTGATGGCGGTGATCGACTCGCCGGAACTCGCGAACGAGCTGCAGCGCGAACAGGCGACGCTGGCGCAGCTGGAGGCGGAGGTGTCGCGTCAGCGCATCCTCGCGCAGAAGGCCAGCCTGCTCGCGCGCCGCGACGCCGACGACGCCGAGGTGGTGCGCCTGGCCGCGACCCGCGACCTGCAGCGCGCGCAGCGCGGCTTCGAGCTGGGCGCGATCGCCGAGGTGGAATACCTGCGCGCGAAGGATGCGATGGCCAGCGCCGAGATCCGCGCGAAGCACGCCGGCACCGCCGCCGGGCTCGAATCGCGCGACGTCGCGCTGGGACTGGAGACGCAGGAGCAGACGCTCGCGCGCCAGCGGCTCGTGACCGCCAACGTGCAGCGCCGCGTCGACGAGCTGAACGTGCGCGCGCCGGTCGACGGCATCATCGGCACGCTCAACGTCGCCGACCGCGCGGTCGTCGTCGCCAACACGCCGCTGATGACCGTCGTCGACCTGTCGCGGCTCGAGGTGGAACTGGCGATGCCCGAAACCTATGCCGAAGACCTCGGCCTCGGCATGACCGCCGAAGTGCGCGTCGGCGCCGTGTCGGCGACCGGCAAGATCTCGGCGATCTCGCCCGAGGTCGTGAACAACCAGGTGCTGGCGCGCGTGCGCTTCGACGGCGACCAGCCGCCGGGCCTGCGCCAGAACCAGCGCCTGAGCGCCCGCGTGCTGTTCGAGGAGAAGCCCGACGTGGTGATGGT
>CBIHMN010000373.1:0-2124 GCA_966211005.1 uncultured Arenimonas sp. | reverse complement strand
TTGCCGGTGATGTCGGTGGCGATCAGCGACATCGGCAGGCAGACGCCGTCGCGGTAGACCTTGTCGAGCGCGTCGCGGGTGATGCGCTTGCCGCGCAGCAGCCCGTTCATGTCGGGCAGCAGCAGGTCGATCAGTTCGCAGCCGGGGATCTGCGCCAGCACCGCGGATTCGTCGGCGGGAAGGGTGGGGGCCGTCATCATCGGGGCATCCGCGGGATTGCGCCGGAGTCTAGCACCGGGGTCCGGGCCGTAAAGAATCCTCATCGCTGGTGTTGATGAAATGCAACGGCGGGCGTAAGGTCGGGGCCTCCCTTCGAGATGACGCCCCATGCGTCCCACGCCGCTGGTCGGACTGCCGTCGGATCGCAAGCAGATCGGGCCGCACCCGTTCCAGGCGGTCGGGGAGAAGTACCTGCGGGCCGTGGTGGACGGGGCCGGCGCGCTGCCGCTGATGGTGCCCTCCCTGGTGCCGCCGCTCGACGTGTCGGCCCTGCTCGACGACCTCGACGGCCTGCTGCTCACCGGCGCCTACAGCAACATCGAACCGCGCCATTACGGCGGTGCGGTGCTCGACGGCGATCTCAACGATCCCGCGCGCGACGCCAGCACCCTGCCGCTCGTGCGGCTGGCGATCGAACGCCGGATCCCGATGCTGGCGCTCTGTCGCGGGCTGCAGGAGGTGAACGTGGCGCTCGGCGGCACGCTGCATCCGCAGGTGCACGCGGTGGAAGGGTTCGACGACCATCGCGAGGACACGACCGATCCGCTCGGCGTGCAGTACGCGCCGTCGCATCCCGTCCGGCTGGCGCCGGGTGGGGTGCTCGCGGGTCTCTCCGGGCGCGACGAGGAGTGGGTGAACTCGCTGCACGGCCAAGGGCTGCGGACGCTCGGCCGCGGCCTGCGCGTCGAGGCCACCGCACCCGACGGCCTGGTCGAGGCGGTGAGCCTCGTGCCGGGCGCCGACGACACCCCCGGCCCGTTCCTGCTCGGCGTGCAATGGCATCCGGAGTGGCGGCTGACCGACAATCCGTTCTATCTGGCGATCTTCCATGCGTTCGGTGCAGCCTGCCGGGAACGCGCTAACCGCAGGCCCTGACGATGGCGACCCGAAAACGCGAACCGAAGCGCAGCGCCGAAGCGCAGCAGGAAAGCTCGCTGAAGCGCTGGCTGAAGGAACAGCGCATCACCGAAGTCGAATGCCTCGTGCCCGACATCACGGGCAACGCCCGCGGCAAGATCATCCCGGCGGCGAAGTTCTCGCACGACTACGGCACGCGGCTGCCGGAAGGCATCTTCGCGACCACGGTGACCGGCGAGTACCCCGACGAGTACGACGACCTCGTGTCGCCTTCCGACTCCGACATGCTGCTGCGTCCCGACCCGGACACGGCGCGCGTCGTGCCGTGGGCCGAGGCGCCGACCGCGCAGATCATCCACGACTGCTACACGAAGGACGGCAAGCCGCACGAGCTGGCGCCGCGCAACGTGCTGCGCCGCGTGCTCGGGCGCTACGACGCGCTCGGCCTGCGGCCGGTGATCGCGCCGGAGCTCGAATTCTTCCTCGTGCAGCGCAATACCGATCCCGATTTTCCGCTGCTGCCGCCGGCGGGTCGCAACGGCCGGCCGGAAACGGCGAGGCAGTCGTATTCGATCGACGCGGTGAACGAGTTCGATCCGATCCTCGACCTGATGTACGACTACTGCGAGGCGATGGAGCTCGACGTCGACACGCTGGTGCACGAGTCCGGCGCCGCGCAGCTGGAGGTCAATTTCGTCCACGCCGATCCGCTGTCGCGGGCCGACCAGGTGTTCCTGTTCAAGCGGACGATGCGCGAGGCGGCGATGCGCCACGGCATCTACGCCACCTTCCTCGCCAAGCCGATGGAGAACGAGCCGGGCAGCTCGATGCACATCCACCAGAGCCTGGTCGACGGCGCCGGCCGCAACGTGTTCGCCGGCACCAAGGCCAGGCGTCACAGCGCGACCTTCATGCACTATCTCGGCGGCCTGCAGAAGTACGGTCCGGCGGCGATGGCGCTGCTCGGGCCGAACGTGAACTCGTACCGCCGGCTCGCGTTCGGCGAGGTGTCGCCGAAGAACGTGCACTGGGGCTTCGACAACCGCA
>CBIHMN010000372.1:0-2129 GCA_966211005.1 uncultured Arenimonas sp. | reverse complement strand
CCTGCTCATCGGGCGACTCCAGATCCACGAAAAATACGCCTGGATGTTGCGCTCCCTGCTGGAGTGACCGTGGCGCCGGTTCGGGGTGCGCGAGTGGGCGGAACGTGAGGGGTCCCGGGCCGGGGACGGGACCTCTCGTGCTCCGTCCACCCGGAATCAACCCCGGCAACAAGCACGACATCAACCCGCGAAGAATGCCGACGCAGCCGGGCCGGTAGAATCGGCGCATGAGCGAGACGGCGGACGAGGTGCTGCGGCGGGTGTTCGGGCATGCGGGGTTCCGCGGGCCACAGGGAGACGTGGTGGACGCGCTGGTGCGGGGCGAGGACTGCCTCGTGCTGATGCCGACGGGCGCGGGCAAGTCGGTGTGCTACCAGGTGCCGGCGCTGCTGCGCGACGGCACGGCCATCGTCGTGTCGCCGCTGATCGCGCTGATGCAGGACCAGGTGGACGCGCTGGCGCAGCTCGGCGTGCGCGCGGCGTTCCTCAATTCGTCGCTCAGCGCCGAGCGGGCGGCGGCGGTGGAGCGCGGGCTGCTCGCCGGCGAACTGGACCTGCTCTACGTCGCGCCGGAAAGGCTGCTCACCGAACGTTTCCTGTCGCTGCTCGACCGCGCGCGCGTCGCACTGTTCGCGATCGACGAGGCGCATTGCGTGTCGCAGTGGGGGCACGATTTCCGGCCGGAATACCGCGCGCTGAACCTGCTGCACGAGCGCTGGCCGGCGGTGCCGCGCATCGCGCTGACCGCGACGGCCGATCCGCCGACGCGCCGCGAGATCGCCGAGCGTCTCGACCTCGTCGACGCCCGCTGGTTCGTCACGTCGTTCGACCGGCCGAACATCCGCTACACCGTCGTGCAGAAGGGCGAGCCGCGCCGGCAGCTGCTCGACTTCCTCGGCGACCATGCGGGCGAGGCCGGCATCGTCTACTGCCTGTCGCGGCGCAAGGTCGACGAGACGGCCGAATTCCTGCAGCGGCAGGGGTTCGCGGCGCTGCCGTACCACGCCGGCATGGACGCCGGCGCGCGCGCGGAGAACCAGCGCCGCTTCCTGCGCGAGGACGGCGTGGTGATGGTGGCGACGATCGCGTTCGGCATGGGCATCGACAAGCCCGACGTGCGCTTCGTCGCGCACATGGACCTGCCGAAATCGATCGAGGGCTACTACCAGGAAACCGGCCGCGCCGGTCGCGACGGCGCGCCGGCCCAGGCGTGGCTCTGTTACGGCCTCGGCGACGTGGTGCAGCTGCGGCGGATGATCGAGAGCGGTGAGGCGTCCGAGGAGCGGCGCTGGCTGGAGCGGCGCAAGCTCGACACGCTGCTCGGCTACTGCGAATCGGCACGCTGCCGACGGCAGACCCTGCTCGCGGCGTTCGGCGAAGCACTGCCGGACGCGTGCGGCAACTGCGACACCTGCCTGCAGCCGCCGCGGACGATCGACGGGACCGTGCTGGCGCAGAAGGCGATGTCGACCGTTTACCGCACCGGCCAGCGTTTCGGCGTGGTGCATCTGACGAACGTGCTGCGCGGCGTGGACAGCGAGCGGATGCGGCAGCTCGGACACGACGGCCTGAGCGTCTTCGGCGTCGGCGCCGACACCGGTGAATCGCACTGGAAATCGGTGTTCCGGCAGCTGGTCGCGCTCGGGCTGCTGGACGTCGACGTCGAGGGCCATGGCGTGCTGCGGCTGACGGCGGCGAGCCGCGCGGTGCTGAAAGGCGAGCAGACGGTCGCGCTGCGCGAAGAGCCGGCGCCGGCGGCGCGCGCGCGCGCGCGGCGACGTCGCGGCAGCGCCGGCACGCCGGCGAATGGCGGCGGGCTCGTGCCGGCGGCCGCGACGCTCGACGACGGCGCGCGTCGCCGTTTCGAGGCGCTGCGCGCGATGCGCACCGAACTGGCGCGCGAGCAGTCGGTGCCGCCCTACGTGATCTTCCACGACGCGACGCTCGCGCAGATCGCCGATGGCCGGCCGGAATCGCTCGACGACCTCGCCGGCATTTCCGGGGTCGGCGGCGTGAAGCTCGAACGCTACGGCGAGCGCGTGCTCGCTACACTCCGCGCCGACGCCGAAGGCGCCACCCTGTCCCCGTCCTGATTCCGGTTTCCCGATGACCCGCACGCGCCTGTTTCT
>CBIHMN010000371.1:0-2132 GCA_966211005.1 uncultured Arenimonas sp. | reverse complement strand
TCCTCGGCGAGGAATCCGGCGCGGTCGGCAAGGGCCGGCAGACGTTCGTGATCGATCCGCTGGACGGCACGTCGAACTTCCTGCGCGGGCTGCCGCATTTCTGCGTGTCCATCGCGCTGGTCGAGAACGGCGAGCCGCTGCATGGCGTCGTGTTCGACCCCCTGCGCAACGAGCTGTTCACCGCTTCGCGCGGCGCCGGCGCGCTGCTCAACGACCGCAAGATCCGGGTCGCCGAGCGCAAGGACCTCGGCGGCGCGCTGCTGGTCACCGGCTTCCCGCCGCGCGAACGCGCCCGCCTGCAACCGCACCTCGACTGCATCGGCAAGCTGCTGGCGCAGGCCGAGGACGTGCGCCGCACGGGTTCGGCGGCGCTCGACCTGGCGTGGGTGGCCTGCGGCCGCGCCGACGCCTACTTCGAGGCCGGCGTGAAGCCATGGGACATCGCCGCCGGCATGCTGCTGGTGCGCGAGGCCGGCGGCCGCGTCTGCGACTTCCAGGGCCGCGCCGAACGCCTGCTCACCGACGGCGCCTCCACCCAGCTGGTCGCCGGCAACCTGAAGATCAGCGACGCCCTCCAGAAGGCCATCGTCGCCAGCGGCTACGCGTCCGCCTTCTGAAACGCGGCGGCCATCGCGCCGGCGAGACAGGCGGCGAACAGCGCACCTTCGAGGCTTCCCGTCGCCGCTTCGGCGACGCGGCCCAGGCCGTGCTCGCCGAACAGCGCCCCGAGCGCATCGAAGCGTAGCCTCGAATCGGGGAACGTCCGGGCCAGCTGATCGAGACTGCCGGCCATCAGCCGGCCCCCGAGGAGCGGAATCAGCGCGCCGGCGAGCGCTCCGCTGAAGCCCGCCGTCACCACGACGCGCCGCGGCGACACCGCGCGGCCGCGCCCCGCGAGCCACAGCCCCGTCCCGGCCGCCGCACCGAGCGCGAAGCCCTCGAGTGCACCGGTGATGTCGCCGGGCGACTGGCCGAGCAAAAGTTCGAAGGCGTCGAGCCCGAGCAGCTTCACCACCGCGCCGACCGCGAGGCCGCCGACCGCGCCGGCCGGGATCGCGTGGCGCCACGGCCGCGCGAGGTCGCGCGCGAGGACGGCGATGCCGAACGCGACCGCGGCGCCGCCGATGAGCGCCACGAGCACCGTGAGGCAGACGAGCACGACGAGGATCGACGCCGCGCCGGCTCCGGAGGGCTGCGCCGCGCCGGCGAACCCGAACAGCACGCCGCCGATCAGGCCGGCGAATCCCGCCCCGAGCGTCCCGGCCGCGCCGAGCAGCAACCATCGGCTGGCGGGCGCGGGCGGCATCGACGCCGGCCCGCCCGGTGCCGGCGAGCGCTCGCGGACTGCCGGCGAAACCGTGACCGGTGCCGACGCGACGTCATCGGACGCCGGCGATTCCACGTCGGCGACGAACCGGTACCCGTGCTTCGGCACCGTCTCGATGAAACGCGGCTGCGTCGCACTGTCCCCCAGCGCGCGCCGCAGCGAGCGGATGCACTGCGTCAGCGCCTCGTCGGTGACCGGCATCCCCTGCCACACCTCGGCCATGAACCGCTCTTTCGACACCAGCCGCCCCGCTTCGCCGACGAGCAGCAACAGCGCATCGAAATACCGCGCGCTGACCTCGACCGGCGCATCCCCGGCCAGCAGCCGCCGCTCGCGCGCGTCCACGACGAAATTCCCGAAGCGATAGAGATCGGCCATCACGAAAGCCTACCCGAGGAAGCGGTCGATCTTCGGGCAACCCTCGGGAGGCTGGAGGCGGAGAGCCCCCCGTGTCGGGGGGCGCGGCGAAGGCGCGGGGTCAGGAAAGCCGAGGCCGCGGGGCCCGCGATTCGCGCTCCGCGCGAATCGTGGGGTAATACCGGCGATCAGCCGGGATCACGGCCTGCGAGCGAGCTCGGCGTCGAGCGCGTCGCGCGCCTTCGGCAGCAGGTCCTGCTTCGTCACGCCGAAGCTCAGCAGCAGCGGGCAGGCGACCAGGATCGACGACAGCGTGCCGACCACGATGCCGATCATCTGCGACTCGGCCATGCCCTTCAGCGAATTGCCGCCGTACAGGTACAGCGCCACCACCGTCAGGAACGCGACGAACGAGGTGATGATCGTGCGCGACAGCGTCTGGTTGATC
>CBIHMN010000370.1:0-2169 GCA_966211005.1 uncultured Arenimonas sp. | reverse complement strand
TCGCCGACGCATTCGAACGGCTTGTGGTCGCGGTATTCCATCAGCGCGTCGAAGCCGGGGGCCAGGTCGGCGTCGTCGAGCAGGTTGCGGCCGAAGATCGCCATCAGCCGCGGCTTGGGCATGAACGGCGCCAGCGCGAGGAACACGAAGTGGCATTTCGGGCAGACGCCGCACCAGCGCTGCGCGGGTCGCTCGCCGAGGATGTGGAAATTGCGGTTGCAGCTGGAGAAGTGGCGGTCGTAGCGGTCCAGGCGCGCGAACTGCCGCGCGACCGCGAGTTCCGAGAAGGGCCGCAGCGCCGACCAGTAGTGCAGGCCGGGATCGACGCGGGACCGCAGGTGGCCGGCGAACATCCGCTCGAAGTCGAAACCCTTCGACCACTGGTGGTTCACCTCGTCGGTGACGCGGCCGTCGGCGTCGACGATGCGGCTGCCGTAACTGGCCGACCGCTCGTTCGAGAAGACCACGTGCGTGTGCCCGTGCAGCAGCGCCGCGACCGCGAGGATCGCCGAGTTCACCGCGGTGACCGGGATGTGGCCGTTGAGCGCGCCCTGCCGGTTGTACTCGAACAACAGCGGCGACAACGCGCGACCGATCTGCAGCGTCGGCAGGCCGGTATGCGCCGCGCACGCGGCGATCAGCGGCGAGGCGCCGACCCACACCACCGTCTGCGGGATGCCGAGCGCCCGCAGCGCCTCGATCGTCACCAGTGAATCCTTGCCGCCGCCGATGGCGACGAGCGCGGACCCGGTCGCCTCGAGTGGTGGGTGGCCCTTCAGGGCCGGCACTGCAGCTTCAGGAAGCTTCGGGCCTGAAGGCCCTCCCACAGGAAAGCGGATCCGGCCGCGCAGCTGCAGGCCATTGCGGTACGCGAACTCGCCGAGTCCGTTCTCGTAGACCGACTGCAGGAACGCGGCGGTGGCGGCGTCGATCGGCTCGCCGTCGATCGCGATCGCCGGCGGTGCCGCCGCCTTGTAGTAGCTCACGCCGGCGATCAGGTGCAGCAGGCGCAGCGCCCGGTCGACGGCGGCGGCGCGGTCGCCATCGAGCGCGAACGGCGCGCCGGGAAAGCGCACGGTCTCCACCAGCCGCGGGCCGTCGTCGAACGCGTACGCGAGCGTGGCCTCGCCGGTGGCCGCGTCGAACGCGTGGTCGAGGAAGCGGAAGGTCCGTACCGCCGCGGGATCAAACGCCGTCATCGATCACGTCCTCCGGCGGCAGCGCGCGCAGGTTGTAGCGGTTGGCCATCGACGCCGCGTAGGCGCCGGCATGCGCCACGAGGAGCACGTCGCCTTCGGCGGTGGCATCGGGCAGCCGGCGCTGGCGACCGAGCACGTCGCCCGATTCGCACACCGGGCCGACCACGTCCACCGGCGCCCCGGGCGGGTCGTCCGCGCGCGACAGGTTCTCGATGCGGTGCCACGCGCCGTAGAGCGGCACGCGCAGCAGGGCGTTCATGCCGGCGTCGACGCCGACGCGGCGCACGCCGTCCTTCGCGACCACCTGCGTCACGGCCAGCAGCAGCACGCCGGCTTCCGCGACCAGGTAGCGTCCCGGTTCCACCCACAGCGCGTACTGCGGCCACGACGATTTCACCTCCGCCAATGCGTTCGCATACGCGTGCAGGTCGAACGGCTCGGCTTCGGGGTCGTACGCGACGCCCAGCCCGCCGCCGACATCGATGAAGCCGACGGTGCCGATGCGATCGGCGAGCGCCGCGAGCTGCGCGTATACCGCGCGCCAGTGGTCGGCGTCGTGGATGCCGCTGCCGATATGGGCGTGCAGCCCGGCGATGCGCGCCCCGGCCGCGCGTGCGGCGTCGCGGAACGCCGGCAGGTCTTCCTGCGCGAGCCCGAACTTCGCGCCGCGCCCGCCGGTGCGCACCTTTTCGTGATGACCCTGGCCGAAGCCGGGGTCGATCCGCAGCACGATGTCGCGGCCGTCGAACAGCGCCGGCCAGCGCCGCAGCGGCTCGATGCTGTCCAGCGTCACGTGCACGCCGCGGTCCAGGGCGGCGACGTATTCCGCCCGCGGCGCGAAGCTCGGCGTGAACAGCACGCGCTCCGGCGCGATGTCCGGCAGCACCGCGAACAGGTGCCCGAACTCGGCCTGCGACACGCATTCGAAGCCGAAGCCTTCGGCGTCGAGCGTGCGCAGCACCGCCGGGTG
>CBIHMN010000369.1:0-2199 GCA_966211005.1 uncultured Arenimonas sp. | reverse complement strand
GCCTGCGCGCCCCACCCGACCGGTCCCTCGCGTCCGTAAACGGTGAACGAGGGCTCGACGTCCCACGTGCCGCTGCCCGGCTGCATGCCGTAGTGGACGAACGTGCCGTCGGCGTTGGTGCGGTCGGCCGATCCGGTCGGCAGCCACACGCCGAGCGTGGCGTGCGCGCCGAAGCCGGGCGAGCGCGCCAGGCGGTACGAGGCCGACACCAGCGTGTCGCCGAAGCCTTCGATGCCGTGCGCGTGCGTCTCGCCGAGGCCGAGCGCGTGGCCGGCCCCGCCGTGGCCGCCGTGCCCGCCGCCCGCGCCGCCCGCCGGATCGATCCCGACCATCGTCATCCGGTGCCGCATGTACATCGGCATCACCATCAGGGTGAGATTGTCGTTCGGCGCGAACATCAGGTCGAGCATCGCCATGTCCATTTCCATCGACGCGGTGCGCGCGGTGTAGCCGGCGGCGGCGATCGCCGCGTCGGACAGCGCTTCGGTGCCCGAGCGGTTGGCGCCGGACCAGCGCGAGCGCTCGAGCCGCAGGCCGACCATGACCTCGCCCCCGTCGTGCATGTGGTCGTTCATCAGCCCGGCGGCCGGGTGGAGCAGCGGCGCGTCGACCGTGATTTCCGCCGCGCCCTCGTCCTGGGCGGCGGCATGGGAGGCGAAAAGGGCCAGCGCCAGCGCGCCGCCCGTGAGCAGGTGTTTCATCGAAAATTCCGTCTGTCCGAAAGTCAGTTGGCCGGAGCGGCTCCGGCGGTTCAGGTCAGGCGGTTGCGGGCGGTCCCCGCGCGGGGGGAAGCTGGCGTACGGCATGGGCGAGCGCGAAGGGCGCTTCGGCCCCGGCGATGGTCTCGGCGGCCGGCGCCGGGAGCGGCAGGGCCGGTGCATCGGCGGGCGGAGTCGCCAGGCCATATCCGGCGAACACGCAAGGCTGCGCTTCCGGGTCGCCCGACTTCGCCGGCGCCTCGCGCTTTCCGGCAAGCGGGATCTGAACGACGGCGTCCGAGTGGCAGATCGTTACCGTCAGGGTGCCCGGCGCGGTGCTTTCGGCCATGTAGCCCTGCGGGATCGCCGCGCGCACGACCAGCGCCGCCAGCAGCAGCACCAGCGCGAAGCCGCGCCTCGCGCGCCGGTCGAGCGAATCCGTCATCGCGCCGGGCGGCTAGTCCTGTCGTTCGTCCGAGGCAAGCGCATCGCGCGCGGCGTCGTACGCCACCACCGCGGCGACGACTTCGTG
Source organism: uncultured Arenimonas sp. (assembly GCA_966211005.1). Taxonomy (GTDB): domain Bacteria; phylum Pseudomonadota; class Gammaproteobacteria; order Xanthomonadales; family Xanthomonadaceae; genus Arenimonas. The sequence goes on along the minus strand of CBIHMN010000369.1, from coordinate 969 downwards.
CATCATCGCCATCCGCGCGGGCACGGGCTGCGCGGTGCGGGCGATCATCACCGCGACGGTATAGCGGTCGCCGTCGGGCGCGGTGAGGATCGCGACGTCGTTGTAGCCCGACTGCTCGGCGCCCCAGACCTGGCCGGTGCCGGTCTTGTGGCCGACGCTCCAGCCCGCCGGAACGCCGCCCTTGAGGCGGTTGGGCCCCGACTTCACTTGCTCCAGCAGGCCGAGCAAGCGTTCGGTCGAGTCCCCGGACACGATCTCGCCGCGCGCCACCCGCGCCAGCGCGGCAGCCACCGCGACGGGCGCGGCGCCGTCGACCGGATCGGCGAGATAGCCCTCGAAAGCCGCCTGGCGCACGTCGTCGGGCACCTTGTCGCGGGCTTCGTAGAAGCTCCGCCCCGCGGCATAGCTCTGCCGCCATTCGAGCCCGGCGATGGCGCTCTGCATTTCGCGCTCGCCCGGCCCGAAGCGGATCGAGCCGAGATCGTGTCGGGCGAGGAACCGGCGCACCGCCTCCGGCCCGCCGGCGCGGCGCAGCAGCGCGTCGTTGGCGGTGTTGTCGCTCTCGGTGATCGCCCGCTCCATCAGGTCGCCGACGGTCGTGGTGAACGCCCCGCCGCGCCGCCTCAGCTCGTTGCGGATCGGCTGGTGGAACAGCGTCAGGTCGTCGCTGCGGATGGTCACCGGGTCGTCGAGATCGAGCTCGCCGGCGTCGACCTGGTCGAGAACGGTCAGCGCGACCCACAGCTTGCTGACGCTCTGCTGCGGGAACAGGCCGAGGCCGTTGAAATGGACCGTCGCCCCGCTCTGCAGGTCGTGCACGGCGATGCCCACGCGGCCGGCGAAGGCATCGCCGATGTTGCCGAGCGCGAGGTCGAGCGCCTGTTCTTCGGCCGTGGGCGGTTCGGGTTCGGGTTCCGCCATCTTCTCCGCCTCCTCGACCACCGGATCGTCGGGCACGCGGCTGCAGGC
>CBIHMN010000368.1:0-2200 GCA_966211005.1 uncultured Arenimonas sp. | reverse complement strand
GGCCACGACCCCGGTCGGGATACACGACCACGTCGATCTCGCGCTCGATTCCGGTCGCGTGCTGCGGTTCACCGATCCGCGTCGTTTCGGCTGCCTGCTGTGGCAGCCCGCGGGCACGACGCACGCGCTGCTGCAGGGCCTCGGGCCCGAGCCCCTGTCGGCCGATTTCGACGGCGACTACCTGTTCGCGCGCAGCCGCGGACGCAAGGCGCCGGTGAAGGCGTTCGTGATGGACCAGCGGATCGTCGTCGGCGTCGGCAACATCTACGTCGCCGAAGCGCTGTTCCGCGCCGGCATCGCACCGGGCCGCGCCGCCGGCTCGATCTCGCGCGAGCGTTACGCGCGGCTCGCCACGGCCGTGAAGGACATCCTCGCGTACGCGATCACCCGCGGCGGCACGACGCTGCGCGATTTCCTCGCGCCCGACGGCGCCCCCGGTTACTTCGAGCAGGAGCTCGCCGTCTACGGCCGTGAAGGCGAGCCGTGCCGCACCTGCGGCCGGCCGCTGCGCGACGACCCGATGGGCGGCCGGGCGACCGCGTGGTGCAGCCGTTGCCAGCGGTGACCTGTGGGGATCGGGCCTGAAGGCCCTCCCACATGGGGTTATAGTTGCGCCAGCCCGCGCAGACGGGATCCGGGGACCCATGAACGACACGGCCGACATCACCCAGTGGCTGAGCGAGGCGCGCGGCGGCGACAAGTCCGCGCTCGACCGCGTGCTGTCGACGCTCTACCGCGAGCTGCACGGGATGGCGCGACGCCAGCTCGGCGGCCAGCAGTACGGGCACACGCTCGACACCACGGCGCTCGTGCACGAGGCATACCTGAAGCTCGCCGGCCGTGCCGAGGCCGAGTTCGAGGACCGCGCGCACTTCTTCGCCTACGCGGCGTCGGCGATGCGCAGCGTCGTGGTCGACTACGCGCGCCAGCGCCTGGCGGTGAAGCGCGGGGGCGACCTGCACCGGGTCACCGACCTGCCCGAGGACGCCGGCGGCGGCATGCGGCTCGACGAGGACATGCTCGGGCTCGACGTCGCCCTGAACAAGCTCAACGACCTCGACCCGCGTCTCGCGCAGGTGGTCGAGATGCGCTATTTCGCCGGGCTGTCGGAGACCGAGATCGCCGGCCTGCTGAAGCGTTCCGAGCGCAGCATCCGTCGCGACTGGCAGAAGGCGCGGATGTTCCTGCTGGCCGCGCTGCAGGGCTGACCGGCCGGTCGACGTGGACACGGCACGCTGGTCGACGCTGTCGGCGCTGCTCGACGAGCTGCTCGAGATGGAACCGCCCGACGTGGCCCGCCGCGTCGAAGAACTGACCCTCGCCGATCCCGAACTGGGCGCCGAACTGCGACGCATGCTCGCGCTGGAGGATGCGCGGCCCGATTTCCTGGCGGAATCGCTGGTCGAATCGGCGGCGTTCGCGCCGCAGCCGGGGCAGTCGATCGGGCCGTACCGGCTCGAGCGGCCACTGGGCGAGGGCGGCATGGGCCAGGTGTGGCTCGCGCTGCGCGCCGACGGGCTCTACCACCGGCGCGTGGCACTGAAGCTGCTGCGCCCCGGCCTCGGCGACGCGGGGCTGCGCACGCGGTTCACGCGCGAACGGCAGATCCTCGCGCGACTGGGGCACGCGCACATCGCGCGCCTGCTCGACGCCGGCATCAGCGCCGACGGCCAGCCGTTCCTCGCGCTCGACTATGTCCACGGCGAAGCGATCACCGACTACGCGTCCAAGCTCGCGCTCGGCGTGCCGGAACGGCTGCAGCTGTTCCTGCAGGTGTGCGAGGCGGTGAGCCATGCGCACGCGAACCTGGTCGTGCACCGCGACCTGAAGCCGTCGAACATCATGGTGACGCCCGCCGGCGAAGTGAAGCTGCTCGACTTCGGCATCGCCAAGCTGCTCGACGAGGCGGGGCGCAACGCCACCGAGATCACCGGCACCGGCACGCGCGCGTTCACGCTGCACTACGCGGCACCCGAACAGCTGCGCAACGGCGTGATCACGACGATGACCGACGTCTATTCGCTCGGCGTCGTGCTCTACGAGCTGCTGGTCGGGCGCAAGCCTTACGATCCGTCGCGCACCACCGACGCGGCGTGGGAAGAAGCGATCCTCAGCGAGGACCCGGTGCGGCCGTCGGTCGCCGCGGCGCGGCAGTTCCGCGAGACTGGCGCGCCGCACCAGCGCCGCATCGCGCGCGAGC
>CBIHMN010000367.1:0-2203 GCA_966211005.1 uncultured Arenimonas sp. | reverse complement strand
TCGCCGTCGTCCTTCAGGCGCATGCCGCGCACGCCGGTGGCGGTGCGGCCCATCGAGCGCACCTCGCCCTCGTCGAAGCGCACGGCCTTGCCGTTGCTGGCGAACAACATGACGTCGCGCGCGCCGTCGGTCAGCTGCACGTCGACCAGGCCGTCGCCGTCGTCGAGGTTGATGGCCCAGATGCCCGTCGTCCGCGGCCGCGAATAATCGCTCAGCGGCGTCTTCTTGACGGTGCCGTCGCGGGTGGCGAAGAACACGAACCGGTCGTCGCCGAACTCGCGCACCGGCAGCACCGCCTGCACCTTCTCGCCGTCCTGCAGCGGGATCCAGTTGACGATCGGCCGGCCGCGCGAATTCGGACCGGCATCGGGCAGCTGGTACACCTTCAGCCAGAACACGCGGCCGGTGCTCGTGAACGTGAGCAGCGTGTCGTGCGTGTTGACGATCCACAGCCGGTCGACGAAATCCTCTTCCTTCACCGCGGTCGCCGAGCGGCCCTTGCCGCCGCGCTTCTGCGCGCGGTAGGTCGTGAGCGGCTGGCGCTTGGCGTAACCCGCATGCGACAGCGTGACCACGACGTCCTCGGACTCGATCAGGTCGAGGATGTCGAGGTCTTCCTCGCTCGGCCGGATCTGCGTGCGGCGCGCGTCGGCGTATTCGGCGCGCAGGTTCACGAGCTCGGTGCGGATCACTTCGAGCAGCACCTCGGGATTCTCGAGGATCTCGATGAGCCCGCGGATCGTCTCCAGCAGCTGGCGGTATTCGTCGGTGAGCTTTTCCTGCTCCAGTCCGGTGAGGCGGTGCAGGCGCATTTCCAGGATCTGCTGCGCCTGCGTTTCGGTGAGCTGGTAGCCGGCGTCACCGAGGCCGACGCCGGCCGGCAGGTCTTCCGGACGCGACGCCTCGGCGCCGGCGGCCGCCAGCAGCGCGCCGACGAGGCCCGGTTCCCACGCGCGGGCGAGCATCCGCTCCTTCGCCGCCTGCGGCGTTTCCGACGTCTTGATCAGCTCGATCATCTCGTCGATGTTGGCGAGCGCGACGGTGAGGCCTTCGAGGATGTGGGCGCGGGCGCGCGCCTTGCGCAGCTCGAAGATCGTCCGGCGCGTCACCACTTCGCGGCGGTGGCGGACGAACGCTTCGAGGAACTGCTTCAGGTTCAGCGTCTGCGGGCGGCCGTCGACCAGCGCGACCATGTTGATGCCGAACACCGATTCCATCGGCGTCTGCGAGTAGAGGTTGTTGAGCACGACCTCGGCCGACTCGCCGCGCTTGACCTCGATGTAGATGCGCATGCCGTCCTTGTCGGACTCGTCGCGCAGCTCGCTGATGCCTTCGAGCTTCTTCTCCTTCACCAGCTCGGCGATCTTCTCGATCAGCCGCGCCTTGTTCACCTGGTACGGGATCTCGGTGACGATGATCGACTCGCGGCCGCTGTCCTCGTTGATCTCGATGTCGGCCTTCGCGCGCACGCGCAGGCGGCCGCGGCCGGTGTGGTAACCGGCGTGGATGCCGGCGGCACCGTTGATGATGCCGCCGGTGGGGAAATCGGGGCCCGGCACGTACTGCATCAGGTCGCCGATCGAGATTTCGGGGTCGGCCAGCAGCGCGATCGTCGCGTCGATCACCTCGCCGAGGTTGTGCGGCGGGATGTTCGTGGCCATGCCGACGGCGATGCCGGCCGAGCCGTTGACCAGCAGGTTGGGGAACCGCGCCGGCAGCACCGTCGGCTCCAGTTCCTTCTCGTCGTAGTTCGGCTGGAAATCGACCGTGTCCTTGTCGATGTCGGCCAGCAGCTCGTGCGTCAGGCGCGACATGCGCGCCTCGGTGTAACGCATCGCCGCGGCGCTGTCGCCGTCGACCGAGCCGAAGTTGCCCTGGCCGTCGACCAGCAGGTAGCGCAGCGAGAACGGCTGCGCCATGCGCACCAGCGTGTCGTACACCGACTGGTCGCCGTGCGGGTGGAACTTGCCGATGACGTCGCCGACGATGCGGGCGGACTTGTAGTACGGCTTGTTGGAATGCGCGCCGAGCTCGTTCATCGCGTACAGCACGCGGCGATGCACCGGTTTCAGGCCGTCGCGGACATCCGGGAGGGCGCGGCCGACGATCACGCTCATCGCGTAATCGAGGTAACTCTTGCGCATCTCGTCTTCGAGATTGACCGGGATGATTTCCTTCGCGAGGTCTGCCATTCGTCGTCCGT
>CBIHMN010000366.1:0-2242 GCA_966211005.1 uncultured Arenimonas sp. | reverse complement strand
CGCACGCGGCATCCGCGATCTCGAGAAAAGTATGTTGGTTGGATGTTGGAGTCTGGAGAAGAGAGTGCGCGTGCCCGCGACGACTCACTCGTCCGGACTCCAACCTCCAACGTCCATACTTTTCTTTCAGCGCTTGACGCTCACAGCCCGAGCACCTGCGCCCCCTGCCGGAACACGATATCGACCGGGATGTCCGCATCCCGCAGCCGGTCGAGGTCGCCCTGCAGTTCCGGCGACACATGCCCGTACCGGTCGAGGAAGTCCTGCGCGCCCGCGCGGTCGCCGTCGCCCTGCAGCACGAGGATCTTCGCCGACAGCGAATCGACCGCGGCCTGCATCTTTTCCGCGTCCACGCGCCAGGTGCCGGTGGCGTCGTCGCGTGCGAACGCGCCTTTCTCCAGCAGGTAATTGAACGCGACCATGTTCGCCTGGCCGTGCGCGCTGGCGGCGCCGAAGCGCACGGAACGGAAGATGCCGGCGAGGAACGTCACGTAGTTGTCCTGCAGCTTCGCGGCGTCGAGTTCCCCCATCTCGCCGAGCGCGGCGATCATGTACAGCCCGAGGATGTCGGCCTTGCCTTCCTCGTAGCTGCTGGTGAGCTCGGCGAGCGCGTCGCGCACCGTGCCGTCGCCGTCGAGCGTGTTCTTGATGCCGAGCCCGTGCGCGACCTCGTGGAACATCACGTTCTCGAAGAACGCGTCGAACGTCACGTTCGCGCGCTGGTCGGCGGCGATCAGCTCGTCGGCGATGGGCTCGAGGATCGTGTCGAACTTCGCGCGCATCGCGTTCTTCAGCTGCAGGCGGCGCGAACCCTTCGCGAGCTGCACCTCCTCGTCGTTCGGCAGGTTGATCGCGATCGTCTTCGCGCCGGCGTTGGCGTCGCCGCCGTAGTAGATCGCGTCGTAGGCGTTGAGGTCGGCGTCGGTGCCCGGCATCTCCGCCTTGTACTTCGCGTCGACCGGCAGGCCGCGCTGCAGCGCCGGCAGGTGCTGCGCGAACTTCGCCAGCCGCTCGCTCCACTCCACGTCCTTAACCAGCACGAACGCCTCGTAGGCCGCCTTCTTGCCGTACAGCGCGTCCTGATAGCTTTCGATCGGGCCGATGACGACGTCGATCGGGCTGGTCTTCATGTCCATCCACGCCATGTCGCTGGGCTGGTACTCGTCGGTGACCAGCGCGTCGGCACGCAGCGTCAGGTACTCGCGGAAGCCGGCGTCGGTCGCGACTTCGGCGGCCTGGCGCAGCAGGTCGGCCGCGCGCCCGAGTTCCTCGGCGTATTCCTCGTGATACGGCACGACCACGAGCTGGCCGGATTCGTCGCGCGCGATCAGCGTGTACAGGCTGTCCTTGCCGTCGGCCTCGAGCGCGTCGAACTCTTCCTTCGTCATGTCGGCCGGATAGAAGCGCGCGCCGGGCGGGCGCGGGCCGACGCCGTCGACGAACGGCGCGTGGTCGTCGAGCGTGTCCCACGGGCCGTAGTTGATCTCCACGAAGCGGCGGATGGCCGGGTCGTCGATCGTCGACATCAGGCCCTCGCCGTCGCCGTACACCTGCTTCCAGAACAGGCCGTCCATGATCTCGCCGGCCTGCAGCAACAGCCGGATCGCTTCCCTGTCGCCTTCGGCCAGATGCGACAGGTCGGCCGTCAGGTCGACTTCGGCGTACGACGCCACCTTCGCCGCGATCGCCGGATCGCCGGCGTCGTCCGCCTTCGCCGCATCGGCGGCCGGCGTGGTCGCATCCGCGGGCGCGGAAGGCGGCGGTGCGCGGTCGCAGGCGCCGAGGGCGAAGGTCAGCGAAATCGCGAGGACCAGCGGACGGATGTTCATCGGGCAGCTCCGGGAATCAGGTCGCCGGATGATGCGCCGGATTGGCCACCCGCGTCAGGTGCCGAAGGCACCCCCGGAGAAGAATCCCGACGCGGATTACGCGGATGGACGCGGATAAAGCATTTCCAGTCGCACGCTTTGCCCTATCCGCGTTGATCCGCGTAATCCGCGTCGAGAAAACGCCTCCGCGGGGTTCGGCGCGTCGAGGTCAGGACTCGACGCCGCAGCGCGCGGTGCGGTTGCGGCCGGCTTCCTTCGCGCGGTAGAGGCCGCGATCGGCCGCTTCGAGCCATTCGCGCAGGTCGAGCCCGGCCGCCGGCGCGTCGGCCAGGCCGATGCTCAGCGACACGCGCAGCGTCGGCACGCGCTCGAAGCGCAGCGCTTCGGCGTGGCTGCGCAGCGTTTCGGCGACC
>CBIHMN010000365.1:0-2245 GCA_966211005.1 uncultured Arenimonas sp. | reverse complement strand
CCCTTGCCCGAGGTCACGACGATGATTTCAGCCAATGTCTTTCTCCGGCCGCCGGCGGCGGCGTAGCGGTTGCGAGGGGGGTCAGTCGAGCTGTTCGATGCGGAGCTTGTCATGCTCCAGCCAGATCTGCACCGGCTTGCCGAGCAGGGCCTTGGGGATTTCCTCCAGCACCTTGTAATGGCCGGCGACGGCCACGAGTTCGGCGTGGAATTCGCGGCAGAAGATGCGGGCCGTGGTCGAACCGCCGGCCCCGGCGAGGGCCCGGCCGCGCAGCGCGCCGTAGACGTGGATCGAACCGTCGGCGATCACTTCGGCACCGGCGCCGACCGCGGCGCAGATGGTCAGGTCGCGTTCCTGCGCGTACACCTGCTGGCCGGAACGCACCGGGTGCAGATGGACGAGGCCGGGTTCGGTGCGCGGCGCCGCCGGTGCGGGCGCCGGTGCGGCGGCGGGCGCCGCGGCCGCTGCCGGCGCCGGCGCCGGTTCGACCGCGCGGGCGGCAGGCTCGCCGTCGCCGCGTTCGTACGATGCGCGGAATTTCGCCAGCAGCGGCAGGCCGACCTCGCGCGCCAGCGCTTCGACCGCGGACGTGCCGTAGGCGAGGGCGACCGGCAGCACCCCGGCACCGCGCAGCGCGTCGAGCAGGGCGCGGGTTTCGTCGGCGGCGGGGCAGCGGCTCAGACCGCCGAAATCGATCACCACCGCCGCGCGTTCGAACAGCTTCGGGGCCCGCTGCACGCGCTCGGCCATCTCGGCGGCGAGGCGCGCCGCGTCGAGCGTGCGAACGCGCAGGTTGGCGATGCCCACCTGGCCGAACTTCAGTTCGCCGGCCTGTTCGTAATCGGGAGCCTGCGCCGCCACGTCAGGTACCCGTCGCGCGGGACGGGTGGCGCCCCGGCAGCGAACGCGCGCGCAGCCACGGCACGTCCGGCAGGCCGGACGGGTAGTGCGCGGCGACCCATGGCTGGCTCGCCAGTTCCTTGGTCAGCATCGACGCGCGGATGCCGGTGCCGTCCATCACCTGCTGCCCGGCCTCGCGGAAACCGAACGCGCCGTGGAACAGCAGCGCCGGGTCGTTGCCGCTCTGCAGGAAAACCTCGCAGCACAGGAGCGGCCAGCGCACCTCGGCGAAGCTCTGCACGTCGGCGTAGAACGCCCGGCCGCGACCGCCGCCGCGGCGCGGCCGGGCGATCACGATGCGGTCGACGTAAAGGAAGCGGTCGTAACGATCGCGGAACCAGCGGAAATTCGGGCTGTCGTGCGGCGCGTCATGCGCCAGCGCGACGAGGAAACCGGTGATCGTGCCGTCCTGTTCGGCGACACGGAAATAATCGGCGTTTTCCCAGAAGAACCGGACCTTGGCGGCATCCATCGGCAGGATCGACGCGCCGGCGGCGTTGTTCAGCGCGAGGACGGAATCCAGCTCGTGCTCGCGCACGTCGCGGATGGTGATCGGCATTGCGGTGGAACTCCGATGGCGGAAGGGCCGCCGGCGACGGGGCGGGCGATCGGGCCGGGATTATCGCATGCCCCGCGGGGGCGGCGGCGGCGCATGACTTCCGGGGCGTCGCCGCCGCCGCGCGCGGCCCTATGATGCGGCCATGATCAGCCGGCTCTCCCACACCCAGCTCCTGCGCTACGCCGGCCTGTTCACGTGGGCGGTGGTCGGCATCCCGCTGATCTTCCTGACCTGGAATTTCCCGACCGACCCGCAGGCGGCGGCCGACGCTCCGGCACCCGGGCTGGTGCTCGCCATCGCGTATCTCGCGTTCGGCGCCATCTACTGGCAGGTGACGCGTGCGCTCGGCATGCGCCACCCGCGTCCGGTGGACATCGTGATGCTGGCGGCGCTCACCGTTTCGGCGATCGCCGTGAGTTACCAGACCGGAACCGGCATCGGCGCGGTGCTGATGATGACCATCGCCGGCGTGATCCCGTGGCTCGTGCCGCTGCGCGTCGGCGTCCTGTGGCTCGTGCTGCAGCACGCGGCGCTGGTGCCGGTGTTCACGCGGCTGGAAGGCTTCACGCCCGGGCTGGCGGTGATGCAGGCGATGCTCTACGTCGGCTACTCCAGCTTCGCGATGGTGATCGGCCTGGTCGCCAAGCAGCAGGCGCAGGCGCGCGACGAGCAGCGCCAGCTCAATGCCGAACTGCGGGCGACACGGGCGCTGCTGGCGGAAAGCTCGCGGATGAGCGAGCGCGTGCGCATCTCGCGCGAACTGCACGACCTGCTCGGCCACCACCT
>CBIHMN010000364.1:0-2245 GCA_966211005.1 uncultured Arenimonas sp. | reverse complement strand
CAGAAGAGGTATCGACATGAACCGCCTTGTTCCGCTTGCCCTGCTGCTCTCGCTCACCGTGCTCGCCGGCTGCCAGAAGGCCGAAGAGGACGCGCCGAAGACCCCGACGGTCCTGACCGCGCCTACCGACGGCGACGACATGAAATGGAAGGAATACCTCGGCAAGGTCGTCGGCCAGAACCAGGAAGGCGTCACCGACCGCGTGTTCCCGTACTACCTGCCGGCGAACAGCGACACGCTCACCGAAGCCGACAAGGATGGCCGTACCCAGTACGCGCGCCAGCTCGAGAACGTGAACACCGTCGTGCTGCGCACCGTGCTGCCCGGCAACATGCTCGCGTTCGGTTCGCCCGACAGCGCGCGCATGGCCGACCTGATCGTCGCGGCGTTCACCGGCGCCGAACCCGACGCGCTGCAGGGCTCGCAGGTGCTGTTCATCGGCAAGCCCGAGGACCGCGAGCGAGTGAAGGCCGCGGTGGAAGCGTCGGGCGCGAAGTTCGTGTTCGTCGAGATGAAGTAAGGCCGGCATCGTCCGCACCTGCCCGGTCCTTCGCGGGGCGCCCGCCACCGGCGGCGCCCCGCGCGGTTCACGCCATGCCCCTGCTGATCAGCGACATCTGCATCAACTGTGACGTCTGCGCCCCCGCGTGTCCGAACGACGCGATCACGCAGGGCGAAACGATCTACGTGATCGAGCCGGCCCGCTGCACCGAGTGCGTGGGCCATCATCCCGAGCCGCAGTGCGTCGTCGTCTGCCCGGTCGAATGCATCGACCTGGATCCGGCGAATCCGGAAACACCGGACCAGCTGCTGGCCAAGTACGCCGTGCTGACCGCCGGAAAGGATGCCGCGTGACCCGTCGCCCCGCCTGTTTCGTGTTCATGCTGGCGCTGCTGTTCGCGGCGCCGGTGCTCGCCGACGCTCCGCCGCGCGCGGAACGCCCGCCGCAGGCGGCGATCGCCAGCGCCAACGCATACGCCACCGACGCGGGCATGGAGATCCTCGCGGCCGGCGGCAACGCGTTCGACGCCGCGGTCGCCGTCAGCGCGACGCTCGGCCTCGTCGAGCCGGAGAGTTCCGGCCTCGGTGGCGGCGGCTTCATGCTGCTGCACGTCGCGAAGGACGGCCGCGACGTGTTCGTCGACGCGCGCGAGGTCGCGCCCGGCGCGGCGACGCGCGACATGTACCTCGACGCCGACGGCGACGTCGTGCCGCGCGCGTCGATCGACGGCGCCCGCGCGGCGGCGATTCCCGGCCTGCCGGCGGGGCTGGACCATCTGGCGGAGAAGTACGGCCGCCTGCCGCTTTCGCGCACGCTCGCCCCGGCCATCCGGCTCGCGCGGTCAGGCTGGAAGTTCGGCGCGAAGAACCACGCGATGCTGGGCTGGCGGCACGAGCTGCTGTCGAAAAGCCCGGCCGCCGCCGCGCTGTTCCTGCGCGACGGCGCGATCCCGGCGATCGGCACGGTGATGCGCAACGAGGATTACGCGCGCACGCTCGAGGCGATCGCCGCGGGTGGCGCCGACGCGTACTACCGGGGCCCGCTGGCGAAGACGCTGGTCGACGGCGTGCGCGCGGCCGGCGGCCTCTGGACGCTGGACGACCTGGCGAACTACCGCGTCGTCGAGCGCGTGCCGATCCGGTTCCGCCATCGCGGCGTCGACGTCGTCACCGCACCGCCGCCGTCGTCCGGCGGCATCACGCTGGCGACGATCCTCAACGTGCTCGACGGGTACGACTACCCGGCGCTGGCCGACGTCGATCGCGTGCACCTGACCGCCGAGGCGATGCGCCGCGCGTACCGCGATCGCGCGATGTATCTCGGCGACCCGGCGTTCGTCGACGTGCCGGTGCCGCTGCTCACCAGCCGCGAATACGCCGCCGGCCTGCGCGCCGGCATCCACCCGCGCAAGGCGACGCCGAGCGCGCTGCTGCCGGGCGTCACCGACGTGCCGGTGCGTCCCGATACCACGCACTTCTCGATCATCGACACCGAAGGCAACCTGGCCGCGGTGACCCAGACGGTGAACCTGCCTTACGGCAACGCGCTCGTCGTGGCGGGCACCGGTTTCCTGCTGAACAACGAGATGGACGATTTCGCGGCGAAGGCGGGCGTTCCGAACGCGTTCGGGCTCGTCGGCGACGACGCCAACGCGATCGCGCCCGGCAAGCGTCCGGCCTCGTCGATGACGCCGACGTTCCTGATCGGCGCCGACCAGGTCGCGGTGCTCGGCACGCCGGGCGG
>CBIHMN010000363.1:0-2254 GCA_966211005.1 uncultured Arenimonas sp. | reverse complement strand
ACTCCCGACCACCAAGTTCGTAGCCTGGTGCTCTATCCAGCTGAGCTACGGGCGCGCAGAAGCGAAATTATGTAGGACGTGGGTGAAGGCGTCAACAACCCGTCTTCGCCGCGTTCCCCGTCGACGCCTGCTCCGCGTCGACGCACACCTCGAAAAAATACCGCCTCGCGGCGGCGTTTCGCGTCTGGCGGAGTGAGAGGGATTCGAACCCTCGATGGAGCTTTTGACCCCATACTCCCTTAGCAGGGGAGCCCCTTCGGCCTCTCGGGCATCACTCCGTGAACGCACCCGGCCGCGTCGCGACCGGCCGCATAGGATAGCGGTCAGTCGGCCTTCGGTAAACCGGCGACGGACTCGACGGCCGCGCCGTCGTCCTTCTGGATGCGCTGGAAGATTTCCTCGCGATGCACGGCCACATCCTTCGGCGCGGTGATGCCGATACGGACCTGGTTGCCCTTGACCCCGAGCACGGTGACGGTGACCGAGTCACCGATCATCAGGGTCTCTCCCACCCGTCGCGTCAGAATCAGCATGGTTCCCTCCGGATACGTCCCTGCACCGGCCCGCGGATGCCCGTGTTCGTCGCGGTTCCCCGGTCGCCCGGAAGGCGACCCGGCCCGATGGTAGAACGCGCCCGGTCGGGGCGCAAACCGACGCGGCGTCAGCCCAGTCGCGCCGCGACCCAGTCGCGAACGCCGTCGAGCGCCGCCACCAAAGCCGGTCCGTCACTGCCGCCGCCTTGTGCCATGTCCGGCCGCCCCCCGCCCTTGCCGCCAATCTGCGCCGTCACATGCGCCATCAGCTCCCCGGCCTTCACCTTGCCGAGTGCGGTGCCCTGCACGCCCGCCACGAGCGACGCGCGCCCGCCTTCCGCCGACGCGAGCAGGATCACGGCGTCGCGCAGGCGGCTTTTCAGCTGGTCGACGGCGTCGCGCAGCGCCTTGGCGTCGAGACCTTCCAGCCGCGTCGCGATGACGCGGACGCCGGACACCTCGGGCGCCGACGCGGCGAGATCGGCCGTGGCACCGGCTGCCGCCTTCGCCTTCAGCGCATCGATCTCGCGTTCGAGCTTCTTCTGCCGGTCGAGCAGCACGCGCAGTTTCTCGGTGACGTCGGCGGCGCTGCCGCCGAGCATCGCCGCGACTTCGTCGAGACGACGCTCCTCGTCGGCGACATGGCGCAGCGCGCCGTCGCCCGTCACCGCCTCGATGCGGCGCACGCCGGCCTGGATGCCACCCTCGGACACGATCTTGAACAGGCCGATGTCGCCCGTGCGGTGCACGTGCGTGCCACCGCACAGCTCGGTCGAGAATTCGCCCATCCGCAGCACGCGCACGCGCTCGCCGTACTTCTCGCCGAACAGCGCCATCGCGCCGAAGTCGACGGCTTCCTGCATGCCCATGTGGTGCACTTCGGCTTCGGCGTTGCGGCGGATCTGCTCGTTGACGATGGCCTCGACGCGCGCCAGGTCGTCGGCGCCGATCGCCGCGAAGTGCGAGAAGTCGAAGCGCAGGCGGTCGGGCGCGACCAGTGAGCCCTTCTGGGTGACGTGCTCGCCGAGCACCGTGCGCAGCGCCGCGTGCAGCAGGTGCGTCGCCGAGTGGTTCAGCACCGTCGCCTGGCGGCGGGCCTCGTCGACGCGCGCGGACACGCGATCGCCGACGGCCAGCCGTCCCGAGGCCACGCGCCCGACGTGGGCATGGAACGCCCCCGAAAGCTTCAGCGTGTCGCCGACCTCGAAGCGACCGCCGCGGCTGTCGACGAGCTCGCCGGCGTCGCCGACCTGCCCGCCGGATTCGGCGTAGAACGGCGTCTGGTCGAGCAGCACCATCGCGGCCTCGCCTTCGACGACCGCCTCGACCGGCTTGCCGTCACGCAGCAGCGCGACGATGCGGCGATCGTCGGCATCGAGCGATTCGTACCCGAGGAACTCGGTCGGCCGCAGCTTCGCGACCAGGTCGGCGGGCAGCGCGGTCGCGCCGGCGAACTTGCCCGCGCTCCGGGACCGGTCGCGCTGCTGCTTCATCTGCGTCTCGTAGACCGCGAGCGCGTCGTCGGCGAGGCGCCAGCCCTTGTCGGCGTTCTCGCGCAGCAGGTCGGCGATCAGGTCGGGCGGGCAGCCGTACGTATCGTGCAGCTGGAACAGCGGCTCGCCGCCGATCACGTTGTCGGAAGCCGCCAGGTAGTCCTGCAGCCGTGCCATGCCGGCGTCGAGCGTCTGCGCGAACGTGGCTTCCTCGGCGCGCAGCGCCTG
>CBIHMN010000362.1:0-2346 GCA_966211005.1 uncultured Arenimonas sp. | reverse complement strand
ACCGACACCAACGGCCGCGAGGCGAACTTCCGCAACGTCGTGCTGGTGATGACGACGAACGCCGGCGCGACGCAGGCCGCGCGGCGGACGATGGGCTTCGTCGAGCAGAACCACACGACCGATGCGATGGAGGCGATCCGCAAGGGCTTCACGCCCGAGTTCCGCAACCGCCTCGACGCGATCGTGCAGTTCGGCGCGCTCGGTGTGGAACACATCCTGCGCGTGGTCGACAAGTTCCTGATCGAGCTCGAGGCGCAGCTGCACGAGAAGCACGTGACGCTGTCGGCGACGCCGGCGGCGCGGCAATGGCTGGCCGAGCACGGCTTCGACCCGCAGATGGGCGCGCGGCCGATGGCGCGGCTGCTGCAGGACCGCATCAAGCGGCCGCTGGCCGACGAACTGCTGTTCGGCACGCTGGCCGGCGGCGGACGCGTCTCGGTCGACGTGCGCGACGGCCAACTGGTGGTGGACGCGCAGGCGGAACCGGAGAAGCTGTTGCCGGCGACGGTCTGACGTCGCGGCAGGAGCGGCTTTGGCCGCGAATTGGAAAAAAAAAAGGCGGCCGCGAGGCCGCCTTTTCGTATTCGATCCGGGCCGGGAAGTCTTTCGCGGCTGAAGCCGCTCCTACGCGTGAGCGGCTTCGCCGATCACTTCATGCGGTAGGTGATGCGACCTTTCGTCAGGTCGTAGGGCGTCATCTCGACCTTGACCTTGTCGCCGGTCAGGATGCGGATGTAGTTCTTGCGCATGCGCCCGGAGATGTGGGCGGTGATCACGTGGCCGTTCTCGAGCTTGACCCGGAACATCGTGTTCGGGAGCGTTTCGAGGACCGCGCCTTCGAATTCAATGGAATCGTCTTTGGACATTCTTTATCGCACGGGGCGGGGAAGCCGCCCGGAAGGCGCGCATTCTGCCAGAGCCCCGCGGGTCATGCAAAAAATTGGTTAAGGCGCGGTTCCGGCGCCGAGCATGGCCGCGGGCAGGGGCGCCCGATGCCATGCGCCGGCGGGTGACGCCTGCGCGACGAGGCGCGTCACTTCGGCGAGGAACGCCGCCCGCGGCATCCGCCGCGCGCCGAGCCGGCGCAGGTGCGGGTTCTCGACCTGCGCGTCGATCATCGGAAACCCGTCGGCGTGCAGCCAATGGGCGAGCCCGGCCAGCGCCACCTTCGAGCCGCCCGATTCGCCGCTGAACATGCTCTCGCCGAAGAACATGCGGCCGATCGCCACGCCGTAGATGCCGCCGACGAGCCGGTCGCCGTCGCGGACTTCGACGCTGTGCGCGTGGCCCAGCCGGTGCAGCGCCACGTAGGCGGCACGCATTTCCGTCGTGATCCACGTGCCGTCCTGGCCCGGCCGCGGCGCGGTCCGGCAGGCGTCGATCACCGCCGGAAAATCTCCGTCGGCGTGCACGGTCCACGCCGAGCGACGCAACCCGCGGCGGAACCGGGTCGACAGCCGGACCTCGTCGGTCCGCAGCACCATCCGCGGGTCAGGGCTCCACCACAGGATCGGCTCGCCGCGCGAATACCACGGGAAGATGCCGTGCGCGTAGGCGTTGAGGAGACGTTCCGGCGACAGGTCGCCGCCCATCGCCAGCAGGCCGTCCGGCTCGCGCCGCGCGGTCTCGGCGGGCGGAAACGGTCCCCGGGGGTCAGCCGGGAGCAGCGGCAGCCGGATCGGCATCGAGGTAGGGCGAGTGGGCGAGCACGGCGTCACGATACGACGCCGTGCCGGCGCGTTCCTCCGCGCACCACCCGGCGATGGGCGCGCGGAAGCGCGCGTCGGCGAGCCAGTGCCGGCTGTGCGTGGTCACCGGCAGGAAGCCGCGGGCGATCTTGTGTTCGCCCTGGGCGCCGGGCTCGAACGTGGCGAGCCCCTCGCGCAGGCAATAGTCGATGCCCTGGTAATAGCAGGCCTCGAAATGCAGGCCGGGAATGTCCTCCGTCGCACCCCAGTACCGGCCGTAAAGCGTGTCCGCGCCGCGCAGGCACAGCGCGCCGGCGATGGTTTCGCCGCCGCGGTCGGCCAGGAACAGCACCAGGCGACGCGGCATCTCGCGCGCGAGGTGGCGGAAGAACCCCGGCGTCAACGCCGGGTGGTTGCCGTACCCGGCGAACGTGCGCCGGTAGAAGCCGTGCATCGCGGCGAGGTCGGCGTCGGCGGCCTCGTCCCCGTGCAGCACGCGGAACGTCACGCCGGCGCGCGCGACCCGCTGGCGTTCCTGGCGGATGTTCTTGCGCTTGCGTGGCTGCAGCGCGGCGAGGAACGCGTCGAAATCGGGCCAGCCGCGGTCGCGCCAGTGGAACTGCACGTCGGTGCGCTCGCACCAGTCCGCGCCGAACGC
>CBIHMN010000361.1:0-2349 GCA_966211005.1 uncultured Arenimonas sp. | reverse complement strand
CGGCCGGCAGGTTCACCCACAGCTGGAAGCCGCGCATGCGGCCCTGCTCCTGCTCCGGCATCTCGGAATGCACGATGCCGCGGCCGGCCGTCATCCACTGCACGCTCCCGGGGACGAGCACGCCTTCATTGCCGTGGTTGTCCTTGTGCCGCATGCGGCCATCGAGCATGTAGGTCACCGTCTCGAAACCGCGGTGCGGATGCGCCGGGAAGCCGGCCAGGTAGTCCTCGGGCCGGTCGGTGCCGAACTCGTCGAGCATCAGGAACGGGTCGAGGTCCGGCAGCTGGGGCGTGCCGATGACACGGGTCAGGCGCACGCCGGCGCCGTCGGATGCCGGCATCCCGCGCAGCTTGCGCAGCACCGGGCGAATCGCGAGGTCGTCCATCTTCGTCTCCATCGGGGGCGCCTTCGGCACCATGGCATCGATATGCGGCCGGCGGCCGTGCTGGCCAATGCCGGTCCCGCAACGCAGGGTTGCCGGGGCGGGCCGGAAAGTGCCGCCGAATGCGTTCAGCCCGGTAGCCGCGACTTTCACGACCCCCCGGATGATGACCCTGGCCAGACGACGACGCAGTGATTTCGCCCAGGCGCTGCCGTTCGGCACGACCGGGCTGCCGACGCTCACCGCACCGCGGCTCGTGCTGCGCTGGATGGACGTGCGCGACATGCCCGACCTGCACCACCTGTTCGCCGACACCGGCGGCACGCGCATCTGGAACCGCAGCGGCGCGCGTCCCGACGAGGCCAGCATCCACCTGGAGGCGATCCAGAGCGGCTACGAGCAGGGACACCTGATGCAGTGGGGCATCGCGCTGCGCGAGGACGACCGCGTCATCGGCACGGCGACGCTGTCGAGCGTCGACCACCTGCAGGGACGGGCCGACATGAACCTGGTGCTGCACCACGACCAGCGAGGCCGTCGCTACGGCGCCGAGGCGCTGACGCTGCTGCTGGAGCACGCCTTCGTGACGATGCAGCTGCGCCGCCTCGAGGCCGACGTCGATCCGCGTGACGCGGCGGCGCTGCGCACGCTGGAGAACGTCGGCTTCCGGCGCGAGGGCTATCTCCGGCACCGCTGGCTCATCGGCAGCGAGCTGCAGGACAGCGTGCTGATGGGGATGCTCGCCGGCGACTGGCCGGCGGCCCGCGGCTGAACCCCGCGTCAGCGCCGCATCGAGCGCGGCGCCAGCGCCCGGGAGGTCTTCCGCGTGTACACGTAGACCGTCGCCGGCGGCACGTTCCACCACGTGAAGCTGCTGCGCCTCGCATTGAGTTCCAGCGCGTCGAGCACCTCGCGGGCGACCGGGTTCGCCGGCCCGTAGGTGAACTGCACGAAGCGGCCCTGCGGGTGCATCGCGCCGAACGCCGCGGCGAGGATCGCCTGCTGTGTCGCCCGCGGCATCGACAGCAGGCCGAGCCCGGAGATCACCGCGTCGGCCGGATGCGCGGGCCCGAAGCCGCGGGCTTCCGCGACCGCCGCGAGTTCGACCGCGTCGGCGCACGCGATCTGCACCTGGGGGAAATGCCGCTGCAGGTGCTGGTGCAGTTCTTCGTTGAGTTCCAGCACCAGCAGGTCGGCCGGCTGCACGCCGTGGTCGAGCAGCGCCTGGGTGAATACCCCGGTGCCGCCGCCGAGTTCGATCACCCGCTTCGCCGAGCGCGGCAGCTCCGACATCATCTGCCGCGCCAGCTGGCGGCTCGACGGCGATATCGCCGCGGTGCCGAGCGGATTCTTCAGCCACTGGCGGAAGAAGGTCCAGCCGTCGGGGGCAGTCTTGTTCGCTTCGCGGTCCATGCGCCAAGCATACTGCCGGCGGGCCCCGTCACGACCGGGCGGGCGACGTCGTACCCGTCCCGGTTCACCCCGGTCGACGCGGCGTGCAGGGGGCGTCAGCGGCGCCGCAGTTCCCAGCAGCGGTGGATGCGCGGATCACGCGCGAAATCCGGGTCGATCGTCGCCGGGGTGATCTCGACGGCGTGCGCGAACCCGCCGACCGCATCGGCATCGAAGCGGAAGCGGCGGAAATTGTTCGAATACAGCAGCAGCCCGTCCGGCGCGAGTCGCTGCACGACGAGATGCAGCAGCCGTACATGGTCGCGCTGCGTGTCGAAATCGTCGGCGCGCGCGGAATTGGAGAACGTCGGCGGATCGCAGAACACGAGGTCGTACTCGCCGCGATCGGCCTCCAGCCACTTCATCACGTCCGCCTGCACCAGCCGGTGACGGGGACCGGCGGTGCCGTTCATCGCCAGGTTGCGTGCGGCCCATTCGAGGTAATTGCCCGAGAGGTCGACGCTGGTGGTGGCGGCCGCGCCGCCGACCGCCGCCTGCACGCTCGCCGCGCCGGT
>CBIHMN010000360.1:0-2387 GCA_966211005.1 uncultured Arenimonas sp. | reverse complement strand
GCCCGGCGATCGACGCGACGCTGCACGCGCTGTTCCCGGGCCTCGTCGACGATCCGGACGACCGGCAGGCCGCCGCCGCGCGCGCGCTGCTGCACGAGCGGCTGCTGCTGCTCACCGGCGGCCCCGGCACCGGCAAGACGACGACCGTCGCGCGCGCGCTCGCGCTGCTGGTGCAGGCGGACGACGCGACGACCGAGGCCGGGCCAGCCGGCGCGTCCACCGCCGCCGGACGGGCGGGGCCGCGCATCGCGCTCGCCGCGCCGACCGGCAAGGCCGCGACGCGCCTGGCCGAATCGCTGCGCGACCAGGTCCGCGCGCTCGTCGCCACCGGCGCGCTGTCGCCCGCGCACGCCGACCGGCTGCCGTCGGACGCGGCGACGCTGCACCGGCTCCTCGGCTGGCGCCGCTCCAATGCACCCTCGCGCGACGACGCGCCGCGGCTCGACGTCGACCTGCTGGTGGTGGACGAGGCGTCGATGATCGACCTGCCGATGATGGCGCGCCTGCTCGATGCATTGCCGCCGCAGGCGCGGCTGCTGCTGGTCGGCGACCCGGACCAGCTGCCGTCGGTCGACACCGGCGACGTGCTCGCGGCCCTCGCGGCGTCGTCGCTGCCGCAGGTGCGGCTGCAGCGCGTGCACCGGCAGCGCGACGACGTCGCGATCGGTCGTCTCGCGAGCCACGTGCGCGACGGCGATGCCGACGCGGTGGTCGACGGGCTCGCGCACGACGCGTTCGCGGGCGTAGCGCTGCGCGGCGGCGACGATCGCCGGCTCGTCGCCGAGGTGCTGGCGCAGGCGCTGCCGGCGTATCGCGCGGTGCGCGCCGCGGCGACACCGGAAGACGCGCTGCGACTCGCCCGCGACTTCCGCGTGCTCACCGCGCTGCGCGAAGGCCCGAGCGGCAGCACCGAACTCAATGCGCGCATCGCCGACGCGCTGCAGCCCGGCCAGCCGGCCGGACGCGGCTTCGACGGCCTGCTGCTGATGATCACCGCCAACAGCGCGCGTCATGGCCTGTTCAACGGCGACGTCGGTGTGATGCGTGTCGACGCCGATGGCGACGCCCGCGTCTGGTTCGACGGCGTCGACGGGCCGCGATCGTGGCCGCCTTCGGCGCTGCCGAAGCACGAGCCGGCCTACGCGCTCACGGTGCACAAGGCGCAGGGGTCGGAGTTCGACCGCGTGCTGCTGGTGCTGCCCGAGGCGTCGAGCCGCGTGCTCTCGCGCGAGCTGCTCTACACCGGCCTGACCCGCGCGAGGACCGCGCTCACGCTGTGGGCGCGCGAGCCGATCCTGCGCGAGGCGATCGCGCGGCGGGTGGCGCGGTGGAGCGGGCTCGCGGCGCGACTGCCGGGTCCCGCGTCGAACGGCTAATCTGCGCGCATCACGGGGGAGGCAGGCATGAAGCGATCCGGACGGTCAGGCGGCGTGTGCGCCGCGGTGTGTGCGGTCCTGGCGGCGACGTTCGCCGCCGCGGGCGTGGTGGCGGCGCCGGTCGACGACGAAGCGGCGCCAGCCGAGATCGAAGCCGCGGAACCGGAGCGGCCGCTGATCGAGCGCGCGCTCGTCCTCGTGCCGGAGCGCGTCGGCGACTTCGAACTGGTCGCTTTCCAGGATTACGAAGGCCGACCGGAGATGGGTGTCGGCGCGCGCTACTCGCACCGCGGCTTCCCCGACGTGGCGATGGATTTCTTCATCTATCCGTTCGGCGACTTCAACCGCGACAAGGCGCTCGACGCGCTGGAGGAGCGCATGCGCGCGGAGCTGCGCGATGTCGAGGCGTCCGGTCGCTATCACGACCTGCAGTTCGGCGAGACGGCCGACATCGACCTGCAGCGCATCGACGAGGACGGCAGCCTGCAGCCGGTGCGCGACGGCCTGATCGGGCGCGGCGATTCGCTGTCGGTCGACATCGAGGGCGCGAAGAAGGACCTGGAGCGCACGCTCGTGGCCGAGACCGCGCGGGTCGAGCGCCACGTCCGCGATGCGACCGATCCCGATCTCGGTCGGCGCCTGCCGATCCGTCTGCGGCTCGAAGCGGACGGCGAGCCGCGGCAGTCGGTGTCCTTCCTGTTCCTCCGTGCGCTGCACGCCGTGAAGGTGCGCGCGACCAGCCCGCTCGCCAACAGTCCCGACGTCTTCGATCGCTTCGCGAATCGCGCGGTCGCCGACATCGTGCCGCGTGTCGTGATCCGGAACGCTGGCGGTTGCGCGAAGAACGTGATCGAGATCGATCCCGATGCGGATCCGGACGTCGGCGCGCTGATGCTCGCGGTGAAATCGCAGATGTCGCTGATCCGCGCCGAGCGGAAGCAGTGCGACGACACGCTGGACGAGCGCGTGCCGGAGGGGATGCGGGGGAAGGTGATCGAGGTGGGGGGGATC
>CBIHMN010000359.1:0-2395 GCA_966211005.1 uncultured Arenimonas sp. | reverse complement strand
AGCCCGACCAGCGCGGTGACGAGGAACGCGACGGCGATCTTCGCGGCGTAGTCGAAGTTGCCGCGCTCGCGCAGGCCGGTCGCGAGGGTCCACAGCCGCTGCCGGTACACCAGCGTGATCGCGAGGATCGCGCCGCTCTGGATCGCGATGTTGAACAGGTCGCTGCGCGCACCGAGCCAGTGCTGCGCGATCAGCAGATGGCCGGTGCTGGAGATCGGCAGGAACTCGGTCAGCCCTTCCAGGATGCCGAGCAGCAGGGACGCAAGAAGGTCGTTCATCGCTCTGCCCTATCCGCGCCGATCCGCGTTGATCCGCGTCGACGGCTTCTCCCGGAAATCAGTCGACGTAACCCAGCCGCGTCGCCACCGGCGCCAGCATCTCGAATTCCTTCGCGAACGCGGTGCGGTACTTGCGCCAGTGCCCGGTCGGGAAGCGCGCGCCGCGGCCGAACACCGCCGGCAGCGGCTGGGCGAGGCCGAGCAGCGTTTCGAGTTCCGCCGCGGCGGCGGCCGGATCGACGTCGAGGCGCAGCAGATGCGTCATGTCCGGATGGGCGGCGTGGTGATCGACCAGCATCTCCAGCACCGTCGCCAGCCAGCCGGCGGAATTCTCGACGATGTCGGAGAACAGGAAGTGCTGCAGGCTGCCGTGCACCATCCAGTTCAGCAGCGCGTCGCGCGGATCGGTGAGCAGCGCGATGACGCGCGCGCCGCGCATCGCCTCGAGCGTGTAGCCGTCGAAGAAGGTGAAGTAGTCGACCGTGGTCGCCGGGTCGAGGCCGACCGCGCGCAGGGTTTCGGCCCAGCGCGTCGGCGTGCCGGCGTCGGGGTGCCCGGGCGGGCGCCGCACCGAGCCGAACCCGTCGCCGGACACCGGGACCTGCAGCCGGTCCATGCGCAGCCGCGGGCCGAGCTGCGGCTTGATCTGCCGCAGCAGGAATTCGGCGCGCACGCCCGGCGGCGACACGATCAGCATGCCGCCGGCCGCGGCGTCGGTACCGGGCATCGACCGCGCGGCATCGGCCGGAACCGGTGGCGGCGGCGGCAGGCGGCCGCTGTCGATGAAGCGGATCATCTCGCGCCAGCTCGCGGCGGCCTCGTCGTGGCGGCCGAGCGCGTCCTGGGCCAGCCCGGCCCAGCCGTGCAGCGTGTGCCGATGCGACGCGCCGAGCGTGGCGGCCTGCTCGCCCGTGAGCAGCCGCTGCGTGCGCGCCACGGCGCGTTCCGGATCGGTGGCCAGATCGTCGGCGAGCTTCACGAGATTGCTGGTGATCAGCCCCGGCGACAGCGCCAGCGCGCGATCGGCATAGGACTCCGCCAGCGCCGTCTCGCGACGCGAATCGTGATAACCGGCCAGCAGGTCGAGCACGTCCGGGCTGTCCGGCCGGGCTTCCTGCCAGCGGTCGAGCATCGCCTTGGCGTCTTCGCCGAGCCGCCCCGACAGGTCGAGGCGCAGGCGCCACAGCGTGTCGTTCTCCGGCTGCAGTGCGAGCGCGGCTTCGACCCGGCGCAGCGCGTCGTCGCCGCGACCGGCGTCGACCAGCGACGGCATCGCCGCGGCCAGCGCCGGCAGGTGCGCCGGGTAGCGGTCGAGGATCGCGTCGAAGTCGGCGAGCGCGGCATCGGGGGCGGTTTCGCGCAGGATCTCGGCGCGCAGGCCGCGGGCGACGAGATCGTCGGGTTCCAGCGCCAGCAGTTCCCCGAGCACCTGCAGGGTCTCCGCGCCCTTGCCCTGGCGGCGGCGGGCCTCGGCCAGCGCGCGCAGCGTCGCCGGCGGGCGCGAGGGATCGAGCGCCAGCGCGTTCGCCAGCGCCTGTTCGGCGAACGGCCACACCTTGCGGCCGAGATACGCCATGCCGAGCGCGAGCTGCGCGGCGGCCAGGTCCGGCGCCGCGGTGGCCGCGGCGGTGAAGCAGCGCAGCGCGCCGTCGGCGTCGCCCTGCGCCTGCAGCACATAACCCTCGGCGACCTTCACCTGCGGATGGTCTTCGGCGACGCGCTGGGCGAGCTTCAGGTTGCGGCGGGCTTCCTCGACGTCGCCGCGCCCGATCGCCAGATGCACCAGCAGCACGTACGCGCCGAGCTGGTTCGGGTCGAGCTGGAGCGCCTCGTGCAGCCGGCGGATCGCGCCCGGCGCGTCGCCTTGGCCGAGGCGCAGCGTGGCGAGGCTGAAGTAGTAGTCGGCGTGGTCCGGCGCCGCGGCGATCGCCTGTTCGAAGGCCTCGCGCGCGCCGTCGAGGTCGCCGGTTCGCTGCAGGCAGACGCCCAGCAGGTGCCGGGCCGCGGCGTTGTCGGGTTCGGCGGCGGCGAGGGCGCGGGCGTCGGCGAGCGCGGCGGCGGCGTCGCCGCGGCGCAGCGCGTCGGTGATCTGGGCGAGCATGGGCGTGGTTTCAGGC
>CBIHMN010000358.1:0-2398 GCA_966211005.1 uncultured Arenimonas sp. | reverse complement strand
CGTCGCTCGACAACCGGCTGTCGGCGAAGCTGGAACCGCGCGCGGCGGCGCCGCACGCGCGGCTGAAGACGATCCGCGCGCTCGCCGACGCGGGCGTGCCCACCGGCGTGCTGGTCGCGCCGGTGATTCCGATGATCACCGACATGGACCTGGAACGGATCCTCGAGGCCTGCCGCGACGCCGGCGCGCGCTCGGCCGGTTACGTGCTGCTGCGGCTGCCGCACGAACTGAAGGACATCTGGCGCGAATGGCTGCAGCTGCATTTTCCGGAGCGCGCGGCGCACGTGATGAGCCTCGTCAACCAGATGCGCGGCGGCAAGGATTACGAGAGCGGGTTCGGCACGCGGATGCGCGGCACGGGGCCGTTCGCGCAGCTGGTCGAGCAGCGCTTCCGCAAGGCGTATGCCCGCTCGGGTTTCGGCCGGCTGCCGCCGCTCGACACCACGTCTTTCGTTCCGCCGCGCGCGGATTCGCCGCAGGGGTCGCTGTTCTAGCGACGATGTCTGCCATCATCGGCCGGTGTCCCACCGCGGATGACGGCGATGCCGATCGATGCCTGGTGGCCCCAGGTCGCCCCGTGGGTGGCCGCGGGCTGGTTCGCGTACATCGTCGCGCTGGCGACGTGGATCGTGCTGCAGAAGCGCGAGCCGATCGCGACGCTGAGCTGGGTGCTGTCGCTGGCGGCGCTGCCGGTCGTCGGCTTCCTGGTCTACCACTTCCTCGGTCCGCGCCGGATCGACCGGCAGCGGCTGCAGCGGGCGCGGGCCCGGCAGCGGCTGGCGTCGGCGCTGCCGGACGACCTGATCCGTGACGACGACTGCGAGACGGTGGCGCGACTCGCGCAGTCGACCACGCAGTTCGCGCCGTCCACCGCCACGCGCGTCGACCTGCTGATCGGCGGCGCCGCCGCGTACGACGCGCTGCTGGCGGCGATCGCGGCGGCGACGCATCACGTGCACCTGGAGTTCTACATCTTCGCCGACGACCACACCGGCACCGTGGTGCGCGACGCGCTAGCGGAACGCGCGGCCGCGGGCGTGCGCGTGCGGCTGCTGCTCGACGCGATCGGCTCGGCCGGCGCGCGCGGCACGTTCCTGGAGCCGCTGCGCGCGGCGGGGGCCGAGATCGCGTGGTTCCACCCGCCGAAGCTGCGCTTCCTGTGGCGGCCGCGCCTGAACCTGCGCAACCACCGCAAGCTCGTGGTCGTCGACGGGCGCGTCGCGTTCACCGGCGGCATCAACGTCACCGACGACCAGGACGAGCGCGTCAAGGCCGACGCCTTCCACGACCTGCAGCTGGCCATCGAGGGTGACGTCGTGCGCTGGCTGCAGCTGGTCTTCCTCGAGGACTGGTCGTATGCGGCCGGCACCGCGGTACGCGACCGGTCGTTCTGGGCGCCGCCGCGCGAGGGGCCGATCGTCGCGCAGGCGGTGCCGTCCGGGCCGGACTCGCCGTGGGAGGCGCTGCATCGCGTGCATGTCGAGGCGATCCACCAGGCCGACCGTCGCGTCTGGCTGGTGACGCCGTATTTCGTGCCCGGCGAAGCGGCGCGGATGGCGCTCACGTCGGCGGCGCTGCGGGGCCTGGACGTGCGCGTGATCGTCCCGGTGCGCGGCGATTCGGCGGTGGTGACCGCGGCGGCGCGCTCGTATTTCGACGGCCTGGTGGAGGCGGGCGTGCGCGTGTTCGAGTACCAGCCGCGGATGCTGCACGGCAAGGCGCTGCTGGTGGACGACACCACGTGCCTGATCGGCACCGCCAATTTCGACCCGCGCAGCTTCAAGCTGAACTTCGAACTGGCGCTGCTGGTCGACGATCGCGACCTCGCCCGGCGGCTGGAGCGCGAGATGCTCGACAACATCGCGTCGGCGACCGAGGTGCGGGCCGGCGCCCCGAAGCCGCCCTTCGCGCGGCGGCTCGCCGAAGCGTGGGCGCGGCTGCTGTCGCCGCTGCTGTAACGCCGCGCCGGCGCCGCTGGACTGGCCCGGGGGTTTCGCTAGACTGCCGGCGAACCGTCCGGGGACCGCCCATGCACTGGCTTTATCTGATCGCCTCCGTGGCCTGCCTCGCGCTGGCGATGATCCGCACGCTGCCGACGCTGGCCGTGCTGTTCTTCCTGGCCTGCGCCCTCGGCTTCATGGTCGCGTGGATCCTCGGCTGGCTCTCTTCGCGCATCGCCAGCCGGTCGCGGGACGTGAGCCACATCATGGGGCCGGACGAGCTGCGGCAGCTGCGGGAACAGGCCGAGGCACGGCGCCGGGCGGCCGGCCCGGGGCCGGATTCACGCCCCTGAACGAATAGACATCGCGTGCACTGACGCGTCCGTAAGGTCGGATCTCCACAACGGAGAACCGCCATGAACCTGTTGATCTTCCTGCTTATCGGTGCGCTGGCCGGC
>CBIHMN010000357.1:0-2405 GCA_966211005.1 uncultured Arenimonas sp. | reverse complement strand
TGCATCGTCAGGAAGATGCCGGTGACGATCTGGTTGACCAGCACCAGCATCGCCAGCGAGCCGAAGTAGTACCAGAGGTTGAAGTTCTTCGGAGCGTAGTACTCCGTCATGTGCTTGCGATACGCCGGCAGCAGGCCGGGCGTGCGCTCGTTGAACCAGCCGATGCCGCCGTTGAGGGCGCGAACCAGGAAATTGGGCATCACGCGGCTCCTTCGGGGGCGACGCCGACGAGAATGCGGTTGTCGTCGAGGAAGTGGTACGGCGGCACTTCGAGGTTCGACGGCGCCGGGACGCCCTGGAACACACGGCCGGCGAGGTCGAAGCGCGAGTTGTGGCACGGGCAGTAGAAGCCGCCCTTCCACTCGGCGTCGAACGGCTGCGGCGCCAGCTGCGGGATGTGCTTCGGCGAGCAGCCCAGATGCGTGCAGATGCCGACGATCACGGCGATCTCGGGCCGGATCGAGCGGGTTTCGTTCTTCGCGAAGACCGGCGTCTGGTCGGCGTTCTCGGACTGCGGGTCGCGCAGGCGGTCGTCCAGCGTCGGCAGCGCCGCCAGCTGTTCCGGCGTGCGCTGGTAGATCCAGACCGGCTTGCCGCGCCACTGCACGATCATCAGCATGCCCGGCTCCTGGGCCAGCCCGCTGATGTCGACCTCGAGCGGCGCGCCCGCGACCTTGGCGCGCGCGCTGGGCTTCCAGGAACTGATGAACGGCACCGCGGCGCCCGCGACGCCGACCGCGCCGACGACGGCGGTGGTGGCGGTCAGGAAGCGACGACGGCCCGAATTGACCTCTTCGTTAGCCATCCGGCTCTCCGAAAAAAACGCTAAGTGGCTGATGAAACGGCGGTCGGCCCGCGAAGGGCCGGCAAAGACGCGCAATTCTAGCGGGGCCACGCAGACGCGGCAACGCCGGCTGAACGCCGGCGTCGGGAAGAGGCAGGCCGCGGCCGGACCGGCCGCGGCGCGGGCGGGGACTCAGGGCGCCGCGGCGATCGTCGGCGTGGCGGCACCGAGCGCGCCGCGATAGCGGTCGGCGAGCTGGCCGACGCGCACGACGTAGCGCTGCGTCTCGGCGTAAGGCGGGACGCCGCCGTACTTGTCGACCGCGCCTTCGCCGGCGTTGTAGCCGGCCGCCGCGAGCGTCAGGTCGTTGTCGAAACGCTTCAGCAGCCACGCGAGGTACTGCACGCCGCCGCGGATGTTCTGTCCCGCGTCGAACGCGTCGGACACGCCGAAGCGCGTCGCCGTCGCCGGGATCAGCTGCATCAGGCCCTGCGCGCCGGCATGCGAGACGGCGTTGGCGCGGAAGGCCGACTCGGCATGGATGATCGCGCGCACGATCGCCTCGTCGACGCCGAACTCGCTGGCCGCCGCCCGCACTTCCTGCGCGTACGAGTCCATGTTCAGGCGCACGTTGCCGAAATCCACGCCCGGCGCCGCGCCGCACGCGAAGCACGACTCGATGTACGAGAACAGCAGCTGCGCTTTCGCCGCGCCGCCGGCCGGCGCGACGTTGGTGTAATGGACCACGCCGTCCTTCTCGAACTTGTAGACCGCGCCGCGGGTGACCCGGCTGCCGGTCGCCGCGGGCAGCGCCTGCCCCGCCGCCGCGGTGGTGAACTGGACGCGCGACGCGTTGACGGCGCGCGGCGCCGTCGTCGACGCCGCCGGCGCGCGCGGCACCGGCGCCGGCCCCTTCGGACGGGCGTCGGCCGCGGTGTACGTGGACACCACGGCGCAATGCGAGCCGGCGATCTTCTTCCCGGTGTAGTTCGGGATGCCGTCGGCGCCGGTGCACTTGTAGAGCGTGCCGGCCGAGGCGGTGACCGGGACGAGTGCGAGCGCGAGGCTCGCCAGCAGCGGGGGGAGGAGTTTCATGCGCGCGATTTCTACACTTGTCGCTCACATTTGGCAAGACGGTGTGAGGGATTTCGTGGATGCACCCGCGATTTCACGCGTAGAATGCCCGGTCCCGTACACCTGCGATTCACCCCACGATGACCGTTCACACGCCCGTGAAGGGCAAGCTCTTCATCCGCACGCACGGGTGCCAGATGAACGAGTACGACTCGGCGAAGATGGCCGACGTGCTGGCCGCCGAGCACGGGCTGGAGCTCACGCAGGACGAGGCCGAGGCCGACGTGATCCTCGTGAACACCTGCTCGATCCGCGAGAAGGCGCAGGAAAAGGTGTTTTCACAGCTCGGCCGCTGGAAGCACCTGAAGAAGGAGCGGCCGGTGCTGATCGGCGTCGGCGGCTGCGTCGCGAGCCAGGAAGGCGAGGCGATCCTGAAGCGCGCGCCGTACGTCGACCTGGTCTTCGGCCCGCAGACCCTGCACCGCCTGCCGGACATGATCGACGCCCGCCGCGCCAGCGGCGCGCCGCAGGTCGACGTGAGCTTCCC
>CBIHMN010000356.1:0-2513 GCA_966211005.1 uncultured Arenimonas sp. | reverse complement strand
GGCATTTCTCCTTGCGATGGGCCGCGTGGGGGGCGGGGCCTCTGCAGATAGCAGGTGGGGCGTGGGTTCGGCGCGAAACGGCGTCGGTGCCGCGTGACGATCCGGTATAACTGCCGGCGATGAGGTTCCCCGCCCCACCGGTCATCGAAGCGCTGGGCGACGCCGCGCTGGCGGTGCGCTGGGGCGATGCGATCGACGCGGACCTCAACCGGAGCGTCCATGCGGCCGCCGCGCGTCTGCGGCAGGGCGCGCCGGCATGGCTGCTCGACGTCGTGCCCGCGTACGCGAGTCTCGCGGTGTATTTCGACGGGGCCGCCGTCTCGCCCACGGACGTCGGCGCGTTCGTCGCGGCGCGGATCGGAACCGGAGGAGAGACCGCGCAGCCGGCGTCCCCGGGGCGTCCTGTCGTCGCCATACCGGTCCGTTACGGCGGCGACGACGGACCCGATCTGGACGACCTCGCCGCGCGCTGCGGACAGTCGCCCGAGGCCGTGATCGCCGCGCATGCCGGCGGCGACTACACCGTGGCGATGCTCGGCTTCTCCCCCGGTTTCCCGTACCTGCTCGGCCTCGACCCGGCGCTGGCGGCGCCGCGGCTCGCGACGCCGCGCACCCTCGTGCCGGCCGGCAGCGTCGGTATCGGCGGTGCCCAGACCGGGATCTATCCCGACGCCGGACCCGGCGGCTGGCGCCTGATCGGGCGCACGCCGCTCGCCCTGTTCGATCCCGCGCGCGACCCGCCGTCGCTGCTGCAGCCCGGCGACCGCGTCCGCTTCGAATCCGTCGCGGCGTGGCCGGACGACCGGCCGCCGACACGCGTCGCGGCGGCGCCGGCCGGACCCGTGATCGACGTGATCGCGCCCGGCCTGCAGACCACCGTGCAGGATCGTGGCCGATCCGGCCACCGCCATCTCGGCGTCGGCATCGCCGGGGCGCTGGACGCGTATTCGGCGCGCGTCGCGAACCGGCTGGCCGGCGCCGACGACGACGCGGCGCTGCTCGAAATCGCGCTCGTCGGCCCGCGGCTGCGCTTCGGCGCCGCGACGCGCATCGCGATCACCGGCGCCGACATCGAGGCGCGCATCGGCCCGCACGTCGTGCCGGGCTGGCGCCCGGTCGACGTGGCCGCCGGCAGCGAGCTCGTGTTCGGCGCGTGCCGTCGCGGCACGCGGGCCTATCTCGCGATCGCCGGCGGCATCGGTGTGCCGCGCGTGCTCGGCAGCACGTCGACGGATCTGCGCGGCGGCTTCGGCGGGTGGCACGGGCGCGCGCTGCGTGCGGGCGACGCGTTGCCGTTTTTCGACGCGGCATCGCTGGCGGCCGGACGGCGTGGCGACGACGCCGCGACGCCGGACGCGCCGCGGATCGCGCGGTGGTGGCTCGACCCGACACCGGACCTCGACTTCGACGACGCACGAACGATCCGCGTGCTCCCGGGCCGCGACGCGACCTCGCCGTCCGACGCCCTCTGCACGACGCGTTGGCGCGTCGACGCGCGCGCCGACCGCCAGGGCCTGCGACTCGACGGTGCGCCCCTGGTGCCCGCGACGCACGGCGAGCGCGTTTCCGCGCCCGTCGCGCCCGGCACCGTGCAGTTGCCGCCCGACGGACGACCGATCGTGCTGCTCGGCGAAGCGCAGACGATCGGCGGCTATCCGGTGATCGCGCACGTCATCGCCGCCGATCTGCCACGCCTCGTGCAGCGTCGCGCCGGCGAGCGTGTGCGGTTCGAACCGGTCGATGCCGGAACCGCGACGCGGATCGCTTGCGGGCAGCGCGCGCGGCTGGCCAGAATGACGCTGGCCCTCGAGCGGCGCGCGCGCGATGCCTGACCTCGATTTCAACGGCGACCTCGGCGAAGGCTGCGGCGACGACGCGGCGATCGTGCCGCTGCTCTCGTCCGCGAACATCGCCTGCGGCGTACACGCCGGCGACGCGGCGACGATGCGCGACACCGTCGCGCTGTGCCTGCGGCACGGGGTCGCGATCGGTGCGCATCCGTCGCTCGACGACCGCGAGGGCTTCGGCCGGCGCGAACTGCCGGTGACGCCGGAAGCCGTGCATGCGCTGGTGCGCTGGCAGCTCGACCTGCTCGCCACCGTCGCCGCCGCGCAGGGCGCCGCATTGCGGCACGTGAAGCCGCATGGCGCGCTGTACAACATCGCCGCGCGCGATCGCGCCATCGCCGACGCGGTGGCGGCGGCGATCGCGTCGTTCGATCCGTCGCTGCGGCTGGTGGGCCTGTCGGGTTCGTCGCTGCCGGCGGCCGGCCAGGCGGCCGGCCTGCGCGTGGTGCACGAGGCGTTCGCCGAACGCCGCTACGAAGCCGACGGCACGCTCGTGCCGCGCACGCACCCGGATGCGGTGATCCACGACCTCGACGAGGCGCTGGCGCAGGTGCGGACGCTGCTGCGCGAAGGTGTCGTCGTCGCGCGCACCGGCGAGCGCGTGCCGCTGCGCGCCGACACGCTGTGCCTGCACGGCGACCGCCCCGACGCCGCGGCCTTCGCGCG
>CBIHMN010000355.1:0-2537 GCA_966211005.1 uncultured Arenimonas sp. | reverse complement strand
AGAAGCTGGCCGAGGCGCATGCCCGCGAACTCGGCGAGCGCATCGAGGAGATGGAAGCCATGCGGCGGACGCTGCTCGACCTGTCGCGCAGATGCGGCGGCAACGCGCGGCCGGAATGCCCGATCCTCGACGACATCGCCGGCCTGCGTTGATCGCCTCGGA
The DNA here is from genome assembly GCA_966211005.1 of uncultured Arenimonas sp. Classification (GTDB taxonomy): domain Bacteria; phylum Pseudomonadota; class Gammaproteobacteria; order Xanthomonadales; family Xanthomonadaceae; genus Arenimonas. Next base: position 2,375 of record CBIHMN010000355.1, on the reverse strand, counting down.
CGAGGAAAGAAAACGCCCCGGCGGACCGGGGCGTTCGTGTGCCGCATCGACCGCGAGGTGTCAGCCGGTCTTCAGCGTGATCCCGAAGTGCGTCAGGATCGGACCGATCGGCTGGAAGTAACTGCGCGTGCGGTTGTTCGGCTGCTTGCCCTTGCAGCTGCCGCTGCCGCCCGACAGCACGCCCTGCGCCTGGCCCGGGCCGGTGATGAACGAGCCGCCCGAGTCGCCGCCTTCCGAACACGCGGTGGTGCGGTTGACGCCGGTGATCGTCTCGCCGGTGCTGTAGTTCACGCTCACGTTGACCTGGTCGATCGTGCCGCAGCGCCAGCCCGAGGTGCGGCCGGAGCGGCAGATCGCCGTGCCGACGCCGCCGGCGGTGCTGCCCTTCACCGTCACGTTGCCCTTGCCCCAGCCGTAGACGGTCGCGGTCGGCGTGTGGCCGGCGCTGTAGTTCACGTAGGCGCGGTCCGGACCGGACTGGCCGGGCTGCGGGAAGTTCGACGCGCCGTACGCGCCGAGCTGCGGGCCGACCGTCCACTGCGGACCGGTGCCGGCGGCGCCTTCGAGGTACACGGTTTCGCCCTGATCGCCGCAGTGGCCGGCGGTGACGAACACCGGCGCCGTGCCGCGCGTGCCGTTGAAGCCGATCGAGCACGAATACAGGTAACCGTCGCCCGGATCGCGCAGGATGCCGTGGCCGCCCATCGTCGACGCGAGCGGGCGCGCCTGCTCTTCCTCGACGACGAAGCGCACGTGCTCGGCATTCGCACCGCTGGCGGCGACGAAGTCGATGCCGGCGTTGAGCTTGCCCTTGCCGATGCCGACCACGACGGTGTTGCTCTGCTGGTCGACGTACCAGCTGTACACGCCCTTGGGCACCTTGCCGCCGCGCTCGACGAGCGTGTCGAGTTCGGCCTTCGACGCGTTGAGCGCGGCGATCGGGTTGCGCATCACGCGGAACTCGACGCCGGCCGGCGCGCGCTGCGGGAACGCCGAGGTCGTCGCGACGACGAGCTTGTACGCCCCGTTCGCGTCACGTTCGATCCAGCTGCCGGCGAAACTGCGCCCCTGCGCCGCGGCCAGCTTGCGCTGGTACAGCTCGGCGAGACGTTCGGTCTTCAGGTACTGCGCCAGCTGCGCCGACGTCAGCCCGAGGTCGCGCTGCATCGCGGCGCGAAGCGTCGGGGACATCTGGTCGGCGGGGCCGGCGGCCGAGGCGGCCATGGCGAATGCGAGCGGGAACGTCGAAAGCGACAGCAGGCCACGCTTGGCCCACGAAGAGGACTTGCGCATCGGTGCGGATCTCCGGTCGGTGTGAGTGGGTGCTGGACCTGCCCGCTGTCGATGTCGCCCCTGCCGCGGATGGGCCCGGCCGGCGGAATCTTGCACAACGCGAAGCCGGATGTCTGAACCGGCTTTCGGCCCTGCGAAGTTTTTACTTTTTGTGGCGGCGCAGCACGCTGGCTGCGCCGGAGCGGGCATCGCGATGCCGACCGCCGTACACCGGTACCCGCCGTGTCGGCGACTCGCGCCTCAGCCGCAGGTCAGCCGGACGACCTTGCCGGTCGCCGTGTCGTAGAAGACGTTCAGGCGCTGCGCGCTGAAGTCCTCCGTGATCGCGCAGGAGGTGCAGGCGATGCGGATCGTCTGCCCCGCGCGCGCCGGGGGCACGCGCCGGTAGTCGCGGCCGATGAGCGCGGCGTGCTCCGCCGCGCCGCAGGTGTCGGCCGCGGCCGAAGGAAGAACGGGCTCGGCCGACGGCGGCGCGGTGGCGGGCGGCGGTGCCGCGCAACCGGCGAGAACGAACAGCGCGAGGAAGGCGAGGTGGTTGTTCGGCGTCGTGCGCATGGCGGCCTCCGGGTCGGAGCCGGAGTCTCGCGCCGGCAACGTGACGGCGGGAGCACGGGGCCGCCGTCGCGGGTCGTGCCGTGGCTGGATGATGCGACGGTCCGTCTGCGAAGATCGCAGCGCCCGGCGCCGCGTCGACGACGGCGCACGCCGCGCCCCGGGAGGCCGCCAGGATGAATCCGCAGCGATCGATGGCGTGGGTCGCGTTCGTTTCCGCGATGGTGCTGATGGGCTGTGCGGAAGCGACGCCGGACCGGACCGCGGCACCCGCCGCGGCGACGCGCGCCGACACCGGCGTCGGCGCCGCCGATCCGATCAACTCGCCCTCCGCGAGCGCGCAGGCGTTCCTGTCGTCGCTCGACGCCGATGCGCGGGCCGACACCGCCCTCCCCTTCGACGACCCCGCGCGCACCGACTGGACCTACGTGCCGCGCGCGCGCGTCGGGCTGCCGCTGGGGGCGATGGACCGTGAGCAGCGCACGGCGGCGTTCGCGCTGCTCGGCACCGCGCTGAGCCCACGCGGCACC
>CBIHMN010000354.1:0-2537 GCA_966211005.1 uncultured Arenimonas sp. | reverse complement strand
TGGCCGTACGAGGCCAGGACGTGGAAGTCCTTGCCCAGGTACTTGTTGATCGTCTTCGCCTTCGCCGGCGATTCGACGATGAGCAGGTTCTTGGCCATGGCCGGGGGGATGCTCCGCTGGGCGCGTGAATGGGGCGCCAAGAAGACGCGGCCCGCGAAGGATTCGCGGGCCGGGGTCTTTTTTTATTGAATCCCCACGACGGGCCGGGCTGTCAAGCCGCGCCGGCGGAGCCCCGGGGCACCGGCGCCAGCCGGCGGCCGGCGTCAGAGGCAGTCGGCCGGCAGCGAGGCCCGGCCGGCGAGGTCGCTCGTGCAGTACCAGTCGCCCCCGGAATCGCGGCTCAGCACGATCGTTTCGCCGGCCAGGTCGCCGGCGCCCGGCCCCCCGAGTTCGATCTCGATCGTGCACATCCGGGACAGGGCCTCGCCGACGCGCACGGCCGCGACCCCGGGAGTCGACGGCGCCGGCAGGGCGATTTCGGACGCGTCGCGGGGGCAGCGGTCGGTGTTGGCGACGAACGCGTCGACCGCCACCTGATGGGCCCGGGCTTCGTCGACCGCGGCGTGCAGGTCCACCTCCCCGACGTCGGCCGGCCCCACGCCGCCGTCACTGGCGTCGGGCGCGTCACCGGTCGCGAAACCGTCGTCCGTGTCATCGACCGCCGGCACGTCGCCGGACGATTCCTCGACCCGTTCCTGGTAATCCTTGTAGGCCGGCAGGGCCAGCGCGACGACGAAGGCGGCGACCCCGAGCAGCAGCAGTCCGCCGATCAGGAGGCCCACGACCAGGCAGCCGCTGCCCGACTTCGGCGGCTTCGGGCCCGCCGCGACGACGCTGGCGGGTCCGGGCGCCGGCGCCGGGAGCGGCGAAGCGGCGGTGATCGCGGGGGCCGGCTCCGGCGCGACGCCCCCATCGAGCCCGAGCTGGGCGCGGAAGCCCGACAGCGGCGCCCATTCGACCAGCCCCTCGTGCCAGACGAGGCTCTCGTCGGTCGCTTCTCCCGCGCGCCATGCGGCGGCGACATCGGCGGCGGTGACCGGCCCGACGCGCTGCTGCGCGCGGTCGACGTAATACCAGAGGGTCTCGTTCATCCGCGCTCCCCGCGGCCCGTCAGTGCACCGGTTCGGGCTCGTCCTCGAACATCTGGCTCTCCATCCACGCGTAGGCCGCTTCGGAGCCGGGCTGGTTGAAGAGCACCATCAGCACGACCCATTTCAGGTCGTCGACATCCACCTCGTCCTGGTCGAGCGCCATCACGCGATCGACCACCAGCTCGCGCTGGTCGGCGTCGATCACGCCGGTGTGCTCCAGGAACATCAGGAAGCCGCGGCAGTCCAGGTCGAGCCGGTCCTGCTCGGAGTCCACGTACACGCGCACCGGCGCTTCGCGCCGGGCGACGCCCACCGCCGGCCGTTGCCGGGCGAGTTCGTCGAGCCAGTCGAAGGCCTTGTTGATCTCGGCGGGGCTGAAGCCGGCCTGGAGCAGGCCGTTCTGGAGCGAATCGCGATCCCGGACCGCATCGGGGTCGTCGTAGAAATAGTGTTCGAACAGGTAGAGCAGGACGTCGAGGATGGTCTCTTTCATTACCCTCAGCCTGCGCCCGGGGGGCGCGATGGGAAGGTCAGTGCCGGCGGCGGGCGTAGCGTCCGTTGGCGACGACCACGCGTCCGTCCAGCTCCATGTGCAGCAGCATGGAGGACAGTGCCGGTACCGTCAATCCTGTCCGCCGCGCGAGGACATCCAAAGGGGTGGGGTCGCAACCGAGCGCGGACCACAACCGGCTGTGGTCCGGGTCGTCCGCAGGCTGTCCGCCGGCTGAGCCGGCCGCGGCGCGGACCCGGGGCGCTTCGCCGCCGTCGCCGGACGCCGATCGCAGCCGCCCGCGCAGCGTCGATGCGAGGCCTTCGGCCACCGGCGCCAGCGAGGTGATGACGTCGTCGGCCTGCTCCACGAGCGTCGCCCCGTCCCGGATCAGCCGGTGGCAGCCGCGGGCCAGCGGGTTGTCGGGCGAGCCGGGCACGGCGAACACGTCGCGCCCGGCTTCGGCGGCCAGCCGCGCGCTGATCAGCGCCCCCGAGCGGAACGCCGCTTCGATCACCACGGTCCCCAGCGACATTCCGGCGACGATGCGGTTGCGGGTCGGGAAATGCGACGCCAGCGCCGGCGTGCCCGGCGGGTGCTCGCTGACGACCGCGCCGGCCGCGGCGATGCGCGACTGCAGTCCCGCGTTCGCCGGCGGGTAACAGCGGTCGGTCCCGGTTCCGACCACCGCGACCGTGCGTCCGACGTCGAGTGCGCCGGCGTGGGCCGCGGCGTCGATGCCTTCGGCGAGCCCGCTGGTGACCATCCAGCCGGCGGCGGCGAACCGGCCGGCGAACGCCCGCGCGCGGTCGCGGCCGGCGGGCGTCGGGTTGCGGCTGCCGACGATCGCCACCTGCGGATGCCAGAGCGCGTCGGCGTCGCCGTTGACGAACAGCACCGGCGGTGGCGATGGGGCGTGGCGCAGCAGCGGCGGGTAATCGGGGTCGTGCCACGCC
>CBIHMN010000353.1:0-2560 GCA_966211005.1 uncultured Arenimonas sp. | reverse complement strand
CGATCTCGCAGGTCGCCGACGCGCGGATGCCGAGCTTGGGCTCGGTCTTGCCGCGATGGAACCCCGGCTTCGTCGTGTCGACGAGGAACGCGGTGATGCCGCGCGCATGCTTGTCCGGGTCGGTCATCGCGAACAGCACGATGTACTTCGCGACCGGTCCGGACGTGATCCAGCTCTTCTTGCCGTTGACCACGAACGAGCCGTCGGCCTGCTTCACCGCGCGGCAGCGCATCGCGGTCGCGTCCGACCCCGACTGCGGCTCGGTGAGCGCGAACGCGCCGATCTCGCTGCCGTCGGCGATCGCGCGCACGTACTTCTGCTTCTGCGCCTCGGTGCCGAACGTCAGGATGCCGTTGCAGAACAGCGAATTGTTCACCGACACGATCGTCGAGTGGGCGGCGTCGGCCGCGGCGATCTCCACCATCGCCAGCACGTAGCTCACCGGATCCATGCCCGCGCCGCCGTACTCGGCGGGGACCTCGATGCCCATCAGGCCGTTCTCGCCCAGCGTGCGGATGTTCTCCAGCGGGAACTCGCCGGTGCGGTCGTGGTGCTCGGCGCTCGGCGCGATCTTCTCGTGCGCGATGCGGCGCGCCACGTCCTGGATCATCAGCTGCTCTTCGGTGTATCGGAAGTCCACGGGCGGTCCCTCGTACGAAGCGAAAGGACGGATTTTAGCTTGACCGGCCGCGCGGCGGACGCGCAGAATTCATTTATCTTCCGATCAAGATAAAAAGATATATGGATCTCGACGCCTGGTCCGCCTGCCTGCGCACGCTCGCCGATCCGACCCGCGTGCGCCTGCTGGCGCTGCTCGAACGGGAGGAACTGACCGTCGCCGAGCTGTCGGCGGTGACGCGGCTCGCCCAGCCCCGCGTCTCGACCCATCTCGCCAAGCTCAAGGAAGCCGGCCTCGCCCGCGATCGCCGCGCCGGCGTGTCGGCCTATTACCGTTTCGACGCCGAAGGCCTCGACCCCGGCGAGCGTCGACTGTGGGAAACCCTGCGCGATGCCACCGACGACCCGCTGCTGCGGCAGGACGCCGACCGCCTGCCGGCCGTGCTGGCGACGCGCGCCGCCGACCGCAACTGGGCCGATTCCGTCGCCGGGGACATGGAACGTCACTATTCGCCCGGCCGCACGTGGGAAGCGCTCGCACGCTCGACGCTGCCGCTGCTCGAACCCGGCGACGTGCTCGATGTCGCTTCGGGCGACGGCGTGCTCGCCGAACTGCTCGCGCCGCACGCCCGCCGCTACGCGTGCATCGATTCGAGCCCGCGCGTCGTGGCGGCGGCCCGCGAGCGCCTGCGCCGCTGGCCGCACGTCGAGGTGATGGAAGGCGACATGCAGCAGCTGCCGTTCGCCGCGGGCGAATTCGACCTGGTGCTGCTGATGCACGCGCTCACCTATGCCGCGAAGCCGGCCGTGGCGCTCGCCGAGGCGACGCGGACCCTGCGTCGCGGCGGCCGCCTCGTCGCCACCTGCCTCGCGCGCCACGAACACCAGGCCGCGGTGACGCCTTTCGGCCACGTCAACCTCGGGTTCACGCCGCGGGAGCTGCGCCGCTTCGCCGAGAAGGCCGGGCTCGACGTGCTGGTGTGCGAGGTGGTCACGCGCGAGAAGCGCCCGCCGCACTTCGAAGTCGTCAGCCTGCTGGGGAGCAAGCCTTGACCCGTCTGCCGTGGCACTCGCCGACGCGCGCCGCAGCGCTGCTCGACGCGCTCGCCCGCCGGATCCTCGTGCTCGACGGCGCGATGGGCACGATGATCCAGCGGCATGCGCTCGACGAGGCGGCCTATCGCGGCGACCGCTTCGCGCGCGGCTACGACGACCTGCGGTTCGCGGCGGGCCACGCGCACGGCAGCGACTGCGGCTGCGAGTCGCGCGACCTGCGCGGCAACAACGATCTGCTGACGCTGACCCGCCCCGACGTCATCGCCGGCGTGCATCGCGACTACCTCGCCGCCGGCGCCGACCTGATCGAGACCAATACCTTCAATTCCACGGCGGTGTCGCAGGCCGATTACCGGCTCGAGCACCTGGTGCCTGAACTCAATCGCGAGGCGGCGCGGCTGGCGCGCGCGTGCTGCGACGAGGCCGAGGCCGCCGATCCGGCACGGCCGCGCTGGGTCGCCGGCGTGCTGGGGCCGACGAGCCGCACCGCGTCGATCAGCCCGAAGGTCGAGGACGCGGGGTTCCGCAACATCGATTTCGACACGCTGGTGGAGAACTACCTCGAAGCCGCGCGGGCGCTGGTCGAGGGCGGCGCCGACGTGTTGATGGTCGAGACGGTGTTCGACACGCTCAACGCCAAGGCGGCGCTGTTCGCGCTCGACGTGCTGTTCGAGGACCTCGGCGCGCGCCTGCCGGTGATGGTGTCCGGCACGATCACCGACCGCAGCGGCCGCACGCTGTCGGGTCAGACCGCCGAGGCCTTCTGGTATTCGCTGCGGCACGCGCGGCCGCTGTCGATCGGCCTGAACTGCGCGCTCGGCGCCCGCGACCTGCGCGCGCACGTCGACATGCTGTCGCAGGTGGCCGACACGCACGTCAGCTGCCA
>CBIHMN010000352.1:0-2564 GCA_966211005.1 uncultured Arenimonas sp. | reverse complement strand
GCCGGGAAACGCGCATCGGCGCCGTCCACGCGCGCGTCGACGTGCGTGAGGTGCAGCGTCGTCGCATGCGGCAGCGCCAGCGCGTACACCTCGCCGCCGCCGATCACCATCAACGGGCCGTCGCCGGCCAGCGCGAGCGCCGCGTCCAGCGAGGCCACCGCCTCCATGCCCGCGAACGGCGCGACGCCGGAGCGCGTCAGCACCAGGTTGCGGCGCTCCGGCAGCGCGCGGCCGATCGCGTCGGCGGTCTTGCGGCCCATCAGGATCGCGTGGCCGCGCGTCAGCGCCTTGAAGCGCTTCAGGTCGTCGGGCAGGTGCCACGGCATCGCTCCGTCACGGCCGATCGCATGCGCGTGGTCAAGCGCCGCGACGAGCGCGATCCCGCGCACCGCCCCGCTCATACCGCCACCGGCGCCCGGATGGCCGGGTGCGGGTCGTAGCCGGTGATCGCGATGTCGTCGTAGCCCATCGTGAACAGATCGGTCGCGCCGGCCGCGAGCTGCAGCCGCGGCAGCGGCCGCGGATCGCGGGTCAGCTGCTCGCGCGCCTGGTCGTAGTGGTTCGAGTACAGGTGGGCGTCGCCGAGCGTGTGCACGAAGTCGCCGACGCCGAGTCCGCAGTGGCGCGCGACCATATGCGTCAGCAGCGCGTAGCTGGCGATGTTGAACGGCACGCCGAGGAAGATGTCGGCCGAGCGCTGGTAGAGCTGGCAGCTCAGCTCGCCGTCGGCGACGTAGAACTGGAACATCGTGTGGCAGGGCTGCAGCGCCATCGCCGGCAGGTCGGCGACGTTCCATGCGCTGACGACGAGCCGGCGCGAATCGGGATTGCGCCGCAGTTCGTCGATCACGTTGCGCAGCTGGTCGATCTCGCGGCCGTCGCTGCCGGTCCATCGGCGCCACTGCTTGCCGTAGACCGGGCCGAGTTCGCCGTCGGCGTCGGCCCATTCGTCCCAGATGGAAACCTTGTTCTCGCGCAGGTAGGCGATGTTGGTCTCGCCGCGGATGAACCACAGCAGCTCGTGCACGATCGAACGCAGGTGCAGTTTCTTCGTCGTGACCAGCGGGAAACCCTGGCGCAGGTCGAAGCGCATCTGCCAGCCGAACACCGAGCGCGTGCCGGTGCCGGTGCGGTCGGCCTTTTCCGCGCCGTGCTCGAGCACGTGCCGCAGCAGGTCGAGGTAGGCGCGCATCAGCCGCCCGCCTTCGCGTCCGCGGCCCCGGCGTCGCGCGGCGGCGGCGGCACCACCGGCAGGGTCGGCGCGCGGCGCGAACGCCACAGCAGGCCCAGGCCGATCGCGACCAGCGGCAGCGACAGCAGCTGACCCATCGTCAGCCAGCCGCCGGCGAGATAGCCGATGTGCGCGTCGGGTTCGCGGACGAACTCGACGAGGAAACGGAACGCGCCGTAGAGCACGCCGAACAGGCCGGACACCGCGTAGCGCGGGCGCGGCCGGCGCGAATACCAGACCAGCACGACGCACATCACCACGCCTTCGAGCAGCGCCTGGTAGAGCTGCGACGGGTGGCGCGCGAACGCGTCCAGCGCGCCGCTCGCGTGCAGTTCGCGCAGCTGGTCCATCGGCAGGCGGGCGTATTCGGCCGGCAGGCTGGCCGGGAACACGACGCCCCAGTCGCCGCCGGTGGGCTTGCCCCACAGCTCGCCGCCGATGTAGTTGCCGAGGCGGCCGAAGCCGAGCCCGGCCGGCACCAGCGGCGCGATGAAGTCGACGGTGTCGAAATAATGCAGCCTGTGCTTCCACGTCCAGTACGCGCCGGCGACCATCACGCCGAGCAGGCCACCGTGGAAGCTCATGCCGCCCTCGTTGATCTTCAACAGCATCAGCGGATCGGCGAGGAACGCGGAGAAGCCGTAGAACAGCACGTAGCCGAGGCGGCCGCCGAGCACGACCCCGAGCATCCCGTAGAACAGCAGGTCCCCGTACCCTTCTTCGTCGACCCCCGGCAGCCGGCCGGCGCGCACGCGGCGGCGGCCGAGCCACCACGCGAAGGCGAACCCCAGCACGTACATGATTCCGTACCAGTGGATGCCGTGCGGCCACACCGGCAGCGCGAAGGCCAGCGGATCGATGTCGTGCAGCCAGGTCGTCGCCACGCCGTCGCCCGCCGTCATTGCGGTTGCATCTTCCGGCGCTTCTTGCGGGTGGCGAGTATGTTCAACGTCTCGACGCCGGCGGAGAACGCCATCGCGAAATAGAGGAACTTGCGGTCGATGTGGAACTCGAAGCCGTCGGCGATCAGCGCGACGCCGACGAGGATGATGAAGGCCAGCGCCAGCATCTTCACCGTCGGATGCCGGTCGATGAAGTCACCGATCGGATTGGCGGCGAAGATCATGATGCCGACCGCGACCAGGATCGCCGCCACCATCACCCAGCGGTTGTCGACCATGCCGACCGCGGTGATCACCGAATCGAGCGAGAACACGATGTCGATGATCGCGATCTGCGCGATGACGTAGCCGAACACCGCCGACGGTCGCGTGCCGATGTCCTCTTCCTCGCCGCGGCCCTCGACCGAGTCGTGGATCTCCATCGTGCCCTT
>CBIHMN010000351.1:0-2589 GCA_966211005.1 uncultured Arenimonas sp. | reverse complement strand
CTGGCCGGCGAGATGAGCGGCCACTTCTTCTTCCGCGAGCGCTGGTACGGCTTCGACGACGGCCTGTACGCGGCCGCCCGGCTGCTCGAGATCCTGTCGTCGCGTCCGGAGACGCCGCAGGAAGTGTTCGACACGCTGCCGCGCGGCGTCTCGACGCCGGAGCTGAAGATCGAGGTGGAGGAGGGCGAGCAGTACGCGTTCATCGAACGCTTCCTCGCCTCGGCGAAGTTCGAAGGCGCGCGCATCGCCACGATCGACGGCCTGCGCGCCGACTGGCCGGACGGCTGGGGCCTGGTGCGGGCGTCGAACACGACGCCGGTGCTGGTGCTGCGCTTCGACGCGAAGGACGCCGATGCGCTGGAGCGCATCAAGACGGCCTTCCGCGAACAGCTGCTGGCGACCGACCCGACGCTCGAACTGCCGTTCTGACGGCGGCGCCGGACCTCAGCCCGCGACGGCGGGCGCGTCCGCGGGCGGCGTGCCTTCCGCGTCGGCCTCCGGGGTCGGCGCCGGCGTGTCGCCCGGCGCGTCGCCGCGCTTCAGTTCGCGGAAACGCTCGAGCAGGTGGGCGAGCTGCCGGTCCGCGTCGACCAGCTCCGCCTGCTTCACGATCAGCATCTGCTGCTGCTTGCCGATTTCGCGGTGCAGCTGGACGATCGTCTGCGCCTGGGCCGCGTTCACCGCCTTGCCGGCCAGTTCGTTTTCCGACGCCTGCAACAGCAGCGCGGTGAGGCTGGAGCGCTGGCTGGAGATCGCCGCCTCGATCGCCTCGAGCGTCTGCTGCAGCATCGTCACCTTGGTGTCCTGCGCGCGGCGCAGGTCGTCTTCGGTCTGGAACGACGCCAGCATCGCCTCTTCGGACTTGCGCACGCGCTCGGCCTCGGCCTCGAGCCGCTCCGCCTCGGCCGCGGCCAGTTCGGCGGCCGCCTGCTCCTCGGGCGTCAGCGCGCGGTCCACGTCGGCGACGACCCGCCCGGTATTGCTCATCTCGGTGCGCGCCTGGTCGATGGCCTCGGGCGGCAGCGAATCGCTGAACTGCACTTTCCCGTCCTTGTCGACCCAGCGGTAGAGCTTCTTGGTCGGCGCCTTCTGCGCCTCGGCGGCGCCGGTCGCCACCAGCGCGCCGATGATCGCGAGGGAGAGGATGAGCTGCTTCATCGTCGACTCCGTTTCAGTCGGCCTGGCGGCCATAGCGGGCACGATACGCTTCCAGCGCCGCCCTGTGCATCGCGATCGCCGGCCGCTCGTCGGCATGCGCGAGCAGGTCGTCGAGTCCCGCGATCGCGACCACCGGCAATCCGAACTCCGCCGTCACTTCCTGCGCGGCCGAGCGGGCACCCGCCTGGCCGCGCTCCTGCCGGTCGAGTGCGATCAGCACGCCGCAGGCCTGCCCGCCGGCGTCGGCGATGATCCGCAGCGATTCGCGGATCGCGGTGCCCGCGGTGATCACGTCGTCGACGATCAGGACGCGGCCGCGGACGGGCGCGCCGATCAGCAGGCCACCTTCCCCATGGGCCTTGGCTTCCTTGCGGTTGAACGCCACCGGCACGTCGACGCCGCGGCGCGCGAGCTCGACGGCGAGTGTCGTCGCCAGCGGAATGCCCTTGTAAGCCGGCCCGAAAAGCATGTCGAACGGCAGGCCGGCGGCCGCCAGCGCCTCGGCGTAGCACGCGCCGAGCTCCGCCAGCGCGGCGCCGGTGTCGAACAGCCCGGCATTGAAGAAGTACGGGCTCGTGCGGCCGGATTTCAGCTCGAATTCGCCGAAGCGCAGCACGCCGCGGGCGATCGCGAGGTCGAGGAAACGGTGTCGATGGTCGTCCAGAGCGGCGGTCCGGCGGTGGCGTGACCGCGATTGTGCAACATCGCCGCCCGGGCCGGCACGGCGACACCGGGCCGAAGCGATTCCGTTACCCTGCGCCATCGCCATGCGGATGTCGTCGTGAAGATCGTCAGTTTCAACGCCAACGGACTGCGCTCGGCCACGAGCAAGGGTTTCTTCGACTGGGTGCCGGGGCTCGATGCGGACCTGATCTGCATCCAGGAAACCAAGGCGCAGGAGCACCAGCTGCGCGTGCCGGCGATGCTGCCGGACGGCTACACCGCGTTCTTCCGCGACGCGACGACGAAGAAGGGTTACAGCGGCGTGGGCATCTACACGCGCCGCGAGCCCGACGAAGTGATCACCGGCGTCGGCTGGGACGATTTCGACGAGGAAGGCCGCTATCTGGAGCTGCGTTTCGGCAACCTGAGCGTGGTGTCGATGTATTTCCCGTCCGGCTCGTCGGGCGAGGAGCGGCAGGGGTTCAAGTACCGCTGCATCGACAGGCTGACGCCGGTGTTCGACGCCTGTCTCGCCAGCGGCCGGGATTACGTGATCTGCGGCGACTGGAACATCGTGCACACGCGGCGCGACATCCGGAACTGGACGTCGAACCTGAAGAATTCCGGCTGCCTGCCCGAAGAGCGCGCGTGGCTGGATCTGCTGTTCCAGCAGCGCGGCTGGGTCGACACCTACCGCTGCCTGAACCCCGAAGGCGAGGACTACACGTGGTGGAGCCAGCGCTTCGGCGTGCGCGAGAAGAACATCGG
>CBIHMN010000350.1:0-2607 GCA_966211005.1 uncultured Arenimonas sp. | reverse complement strand
CGTGAAGCCGCGGATCGACCGCGGCTTCGATTTCCGCGAGATGGAATGGCGCGTACCCACGCCCGCCGAGGCCGTGCAGGCCGCCGCGGACGCGAACGCCGCCGGCCGCTGACGTCCGGCCTATTGCCGCGCCGGGCCGTGGCGGCGCACCGTCGACGCGAACCGTCGGGAGCGCGCGCCATGGCGAACGAGATCCGTACCCGGGCCGTGGTGGCCATCGTGCTGTCGCTCGCGATCGCGATCGTGGCCGCGAGCGCGAAGGCCGCGGACGCGCCGCCGCCCGCCGCCATCGAAGTCGCCGAAGGCATCCGCGTGGTGCCCGGTACGTACGCGCCGCCACGGCAACCGGACGGCAACACGGTGCTGTTCACCGCGCCGGATGGCTGGGTCGTCGTCGACAGCGGCCGGCACCCCGCGCATGCCGCGGCGGTGCTCGCCGCCGCCGCCGGCGCGCCCGTGCATACGGTCGTGAACACGCATTGGCATCTCGACCACGTCGCCGGCAACCCGGCGCTGCGCGCGGCGCATCCCGCGCTGCGGGTGATCGCGTCGCCGGCGATCGACGACGCCCTGGCCGGCTTCCTCGCCGACTATGCGGGCCAGCTGCGAGCGCTGCTGGCGGAGGCGCCGGCACCGGCGCAGGCCGCCGCATGGCGCGCGGAGCTGGCACGGATCGAGCACGGCGTGGCGCTGCGACCGGACCGCGCCGTCACCGAAGGCGGTCCGGTGTCGTTCGCCGGCCGCGATTTCGAACTCGGTTTCGAGGCCGACGCGGTCACCGGCGGCGACCTGTGGCTACTCGAGCGCGAGCACGGCGTGCTGGCTGCCGGCGATCTGGTCACGCTGCCGGCGCCGTTCCTCGATACGGCGTGTCCGGCGCGCTGGCAGGCGGCACTGGCGCGGCTCGCCGGACAGCCGTTCCGGCGGCTGGTTCCCGGGCACGGCGCGGTCATGGATCGCGACGGGCTCGCGACGTACCGCCATGCCTTCGACGGTCTGCTCGCCTGTGCCGCCGGCGACGCGCCGGCCGCGACCTGCACCGACGGCTGGCTGCGCGACGCGGCGACGCTGCTGCCGGACGACGCGTCCCGCACGCAGGCGCGCGGGCTGCTCGATTACTACCTGTCGCAGGTGCTGCGCGGCCCCGACGCCGGGAAATACTGCCCCGCCGGCTAGAATCGCGCTCCGATTGCGTGGAGCCCGCGATGCCCGCCGCCGATGATCCGGCCCTCGACGTGCTGTTCCAGCCGCTGCACGACGGCGCGCTGCGCTGGCCGTCGCCCGGTGGCACGCTGGTGCTGCGCGCGCGGCCGGGTCCGGCGATGATCGCCGCCGCGGTGCACGCGCCGCGCTGCGAACAGACGTTCCGGCCGTGGGCCGACGCGCTGGCGCGCGACGGGCTCGAGGTCGCGCCGCGTGTCGACGGGCGATTCCCGCTGGTGCTGGTGTTGCCGACGCGGCAGCGCGACGAATCGCGGGCGCTGCTGGCGCGGGCGGTCGACGCGCTCGCGGGCGGCGGCGCGCTGGCGGCCTGCGCGCACAACGACGACGGCGCGCGCTCGCTGCAGAAGGATCTCGCGGCGCTGGTCGGTCCGGTGCGGGTCGACGCGCGGCGGCACTGCCGCGTGGTCTGGGCGTCGCCCGCCGATGCGACGGTGGACGGGGCGTTGCTCGCGCAGTGGCGCGCGCTCGATGCGCCGCGGCCTGTCGCCGACGGTCGGTTCCTGTCGCGGCCGGGCGTGTTCGCGTGGGATCGCATCGATACCGGCACCGCGCTGCTGGCCGCGAACCTTCCTGCGGACCTGGCGGGCGAGGGCGCGGATTTCGGCGCCGGCATCGGCGTGCTGGCGCTGGCCGTTTTGGAACGGTGCGCCGGCGTCACCGGTCTGGCCTTGTTCGAAGCCGAGATGCGCGCGCTGGAAGTGGCGCGAAGCAATCTCGCCGACGCGCGCGTGCCGGTCGCCTGTCACTGGCATGACGTCGCGGCCGGCGTGCCGGGGCGCTTCGACTTCGTCGTCAGCAATCCCCCGTTCCACCAGCGCCGTGCCGACGAGCCGGAACTGGGACGCGCGTTCATCGATGCCGCCGCGGCGGCGCTGCGGCCGGGCGGCCGGCTGGTGCTGGTCGCGAACCGGCACCTGCCGTACGAACAGGCGCTCGCGGGCGCGTTCGCGTCGCGCCGCGTGCTGTGCGACGAGGGCGGCTACAAGGTGATCGAGGCGGTGCGCGGATGAAACTGGTCAAGACGATCGCGAACCTCGGTTACGGCAGCCGCAAGGACGTGCAGCGGATGTTCCGCGAAGGGCGCATCACCGATCCGGCGGGCGACGTGCTCTACGCCGACGACGTGGCGGGCCACGCCGACGTGCGCGTCGACGGCGAGCCGCTCGACCCGCCGCACGGGCTGCTGCTGATGCTGCACAAGCCCGTCGGCATCACGTGTTCGACGAAGGATCGTGGCCGCGTCGTGTACGACCTGCTGCCGCCGCGTTTCCGGGCGCGCGATCCGCAGCTGTCGCCGGTGGGGCGGCTCGACCGCGAGACCTCCGGCCTGCTGCTGATGACCGACGACGGCCAGCTGCTGCACCGGATCACGTCGCCGAAATC
>CBIHMN010000349.1:0-2612 GCA_966211005.1 uncultured Arenimonas sp. | reverse complement strand
TCGTGGCCAAAGAATAAGACCTCCGGCGCCCCGCGCACCCTCACGACGCTGAACCGCGTCGGTCGCCACGGCGCTCTTCGCGTGACGCTGCAGGGGGCAGGCGCCATCATGCGGTGGCGGGCATCCCGCCTTTCCCGGAGTGACGATGATCGAGTTCCTTTCGCGCGGCCTTACCGGCGCCTCCGTCTGGCAGATGGTCGCGGTGCTGGTCGTCGTCGGGCAGCTGACGATGGCGTCGACGACCCTCTACCTGCACCGCAGCGCGGCGCATCGCGGCGTCGATTTCCATCCGGGGGTCGCGCACTGGTTCCGGTTCTTCGCGTGGCTCACGACCGGCATGATCACGAAGGAGTGGGCGGCGATCCATCGCAAGCACCACGCGAAATGCGAAACCGCCGAGGACCCGCACAGCCCCCGTTTCGCCGGCATCGGCACGGTGTTGTGGCGCGGCAGCGAGCTGTACCGCGCCGCGGCGCTCGACCGCGACGACATGGAGAAATACGGCAAGGGCACGCCCGACGACTGGATCGAGCGCCATCTGTACACGCCGCACTCCAACGTCGGGCCGACGCTGGTGCTGTTCCTCTATTTCGCGCTGTTCGGCCTGCCCGGCATCGCGCTGTGGGCGATGCAGATGCTGTGGATCCCGTTCTGGGCCGCCGGCGTGATCAACGGTCTCGGCCACTGGTGGGGCTATCGCAACTTCGACACCGCCGACACCGCGACCAACCTGTCGCCGTGGGGTGTCTGGATCGGCGGCGAAGAGCTGCACAACAACCACCACGCGTTCCCGAGCTCGGCGAAGTTCGCGCTGCGGCGCCATGAATTCGACATCGGCTGGGCGGTGATCCGCGGCCTGGAGCGGCTCGGCCTCGCGAAGGTGCTGCGCACCGCACCCGAACTCGACGTGCGTCCGAACATCCAGGTGCCCGACGCCGACACGTTGAAGGCGATGATGGTGCACCGCTGGCAGGTGGCGACCGACTATTTCCAGCTGGTGCTCAAGCCGCACCTGCAGCACGAGGCCGGCGATCTCAGCGGGCGGTTGCGGCGCGCGTTCCGCAGCGACGGGCGCTGGCTCAGCGACGTCAACCGCGAGGCGTTCAGCGCGTGGATCGCCGAGCGCCCGCGCACGCAGCGCCTGATGGATTTCCGCGCGCGCCTGCTGGCGATCTACGAGCTGCGCAGCGCCGAGGCCGAAACCAGGCTCGACGCGCTGCGCGCGTGGTGCGCCGACGCCGAGGCGTCGGGCATCCGGACGCTGGAGGACTTCTCGGCGCGGCTGAAAGGCTATTCGATGATGCCGGCGCGGGCCTGAAGAAGCATTGACAACGGATCGACACGGAAAGAGCGGATCGGTCAAGCGCTTTTCAATCCGTGTTGATCCGTGCTGATCCGTTGCAGGGCTTCTGTCGTATCCTGCGGCCGGAGCCCGCCATGACCGAACGCACCGTGCCGATTCCGGAAGCCTTCGCCGCCGCCGCGAACGTCGACGCGAGCGCGCTCGCGGAAGACGTCGCGTTCGCGGCGCGCGACCCCGATGCGTTCTGGGATCGCATCGGCCGCCGGCTCGAATGGTCGCGGCCCTACACGGTGGTGAAGGACACCTCGTTCGCGCTCGACGATTTCCGCATCCGCTGGTACGCCGACGGGCAGCTCAACGTCGCGGTGAACTGCCTCGACCGGCACCTCGCCGAACGCGGGGACCAGGTGGCCATCGTCTGGGAAGGCGACGACCCGGCGACGCCGCCGCGACGCATCACCTATCGCGAGCTGCATGCGATGACGTGCCGCCTCGCGAACGCGATGCAGGCGCTCGGCGTGCGCAAGGGCGACCGCGTGACGCTGTACCTGCCGATGATTCCCGAAGCCGCCGTGGCGATGCTCGCCTGTGCACGGATCGGCGCGGTGCATTCGGTCGTGTTCGCGGGATTTTCGGCCGACTCGATCGCCAACCGAATCGCCGACAGCGGCAGCCGGCTGGTGATCACCGCCGACGAAGGCCGGCGCGGCGGCCGCACGACGCCGCTGAAGGCCAATGTCGACGACGCCCTGCAGCGCCCCGGCACGAATTCGGTCGAGACGGTGCTCGTCGTCCGCAACACCGGTGCCGGCGTGCCGATGCAGATGCCGCGCGACCGCTGGTACGACGCGGTGGTCGACATCCAGGACCCGACGCACGCGGCCGCGCCGATGGACGCCGAGGATCCGCTGTTCCTGCTCTACACCTCCGGCAGCACCGGCAAGCCGAAGGGCGTGCTGCACACGAGCGGCGGCTACCTCGCGTGGGCGGCGCACACGCACGCGCTGGTGTTCGACGCGAAGCCCGGCGACGTCTACTGGTGCACCGCCGACGTCGGCTGGGTCACCGGCCACAGCTACGTCGTCTACGGCCCGCTGTGCAACGGCGCCACCACGCTGATGTTCGAAGGCATCCCGACGTTCCCCGACAGCGGCCGTTTCTGGGACGTGGTCGACCGCCATGGCGTCACGGTGTTCTACACGGCGCCGACGGCGATCCGTGCGCTGATGCGCGAGGGCGACGCGCCCGTGCGGACGCGCTCTCGCGCGTCGCTGCGCCTGCTCGGCAGCGTCGGCGAGCCGATCAATCC
>CBIHMN010000348.1:0-2630 GCA_966211005.1 uncultured Arenimonas sp. | reverse complement strand
TACACCGACGCGGAGATCGAAGCCGCCGGTGCCGACGTGCAGGGCAAGACCGAGCTCGACGCGCTGGTCGCGTACCTGCAGGGTCTCGGCCGCTACGCGCCGCGGGGCTGACGCATGCTCGCCGGGCTCGTCACGGTCGTGTCGCTGATCGCCTTTCTCGCCGGCGTGGCGTGGGCGATGAGCGGCAAGCGCACGCGTGAATTCGACGAGGCGGCGCGGCTGCCGCTGGAAGAGGCCGACGATGCCAGGCGCATCGTCGACCGGCAGGGAGGCCCCGGCGCCGCGGGCGCCGGCGACGACGACGGGAACGGAGCGCGGTGATGACGGGTGGCTGGTCGATATTCGTGATCGCGCTCGTCGCGCTGAACATCTTCGGCGCGGCGTGGCTGCTGTGGTGGACCGCGCGCAAGCCGAAGGGCGGGCCGCCGCCGGCCGAGACCACCGGCCACGTCTGGGACGGCGACATCCGCGAATACAACAAGCCGCTGCCGCGGTGGTGGATCAACCTGTTCTACCTGACCATCGTGTTCTCCATCGTCTACCTGATCTGGTACCCGGGCCTCGGCAACCTGCCGGGCAAGGGGGGCTGGTCGTCCGGTGGCGAACACGACCTGCAGAAGGCGGCGGCCGACGCGCGGCTCGCCGACGCGTTCCGCCGCTTCGAGGGCCGGGGCATCGACGCGATCGCGCAGGATCCGGAAGCGCTGGCCTTCGGCGGTCGGCTGTTCGCGAACTATTGCGCGCAGTGCCACGGCGGCGACGGCCGCGGCGCACGCGGCTTCCCGAACCTCACCGACGCCGACTGGCAGTGGGGCGGCGCGCCCGCCGATATCCTGACCACCGTGCTCGATGGTCGCCAGGCGGCGATGCCGGCGCTCGGCGCGGCGATGGGTGGCGAGGTCGGCATCAGCGAGGTCGCCGCGTACGTGCAGTCGCTGTCGGGGATGCGCACCGACCCGGCGCTGGCGTCGGCCGGCCGCGCGCGCTTCACCGCGGTGTGCTCGGCGTGCCACGCCGCCGATGGCACCGGCAATCCGTTGCTCGGTGCGCCGAACCTCACCGATCGCACGTGGCTGTACGGGGGCGACTTCGCGACGATCCGCGAAGGCGTGGTCGTCGGTCGCAGCGGCATGATGCCGGCGCACCGCAACGTGCTCGGCGAGACGCGTTCGCGGCTCGTGGCCGCGTACGTCTGGTCCATTTCCGACGCCGCCCGGCGCGAGGCCGGAGCAAACGCGCCCGCGTCACCCGCCGCGCCGCCGGTCGACCCCGACATGGCGCCGCTCGGCAGCGCGACGCCCCCGGTGGAACCCGGCGAATGAAGATCCGCGCCGACCTCGCGTTCGATCACCCGCCGCGGCCGGTCGCGCAGCGGATCGGCGCGATCCTCTGGCCCAGCTTCTTCGCCGCCGGAGTAGCGACGATGGTGCTGTTCGCGCATTTCGACCCGCTCGACCTGCGCGACCTCGTGCTGCCGGAACTCGACATCTCGCGCGGCACCGCCTACACGATCGGGTTCTTCCTGCTGTGGGCCTGCACCGCCGCGTCGAGCCTGTTCACGTGGCTGCTGCTGCGTCCGGCGAGCCGCTTCAACCCGCCCGACGGGCGCACGCGCGACTGATGAAGAAGTCCATTCCCGTCGAGGTGATCGACGACGGTGCGGCCTACGTTTCCGAGCGCAAGATCTACCCGCGCGAGGTCGACGGCCCGTTCGATCGCCTGCGCACGATCTCGGTGTGGTGGCTGCTCGGCATGTACTACGCATTCGCGTGGCTGCCGTGGGGCGAGCGGCAAGCGGTGCTGTTCGACCTGCCGGCGCGCCGTTTCTACGTCTTCGGGCTCTCGTTCTGGCCGCAGGACTTCTATTTCCTGGCGCTTCTGCTGGTGATGGCCGGGCTGCTGCTGTTCTTCGTCACCGCGCTGGCCGGGCGCGTGTGGTGCGGCTACGCATGCCCGCAGACCGTCTGGACCGAGACGTTCCTGTGGATGGAGCGCTTCGCCGAAGGCGACCGCCTGCAGCGGATGAAACTCGATGCCGGGCCGTGGACGCGCGAGAAGATCCTGCGCAAGCTCGCCAAGCACACGATGTGGCTGATGTTCGCGCTGTGGACGGGCTTCACCTTCGTCGGCTATTTCACGCCGATCCGCGAACTGGCCGGACGTGCGTGGCCGTTCGCGTGGGGCGGCTGGGAAACGTTCTGGGTGCTGTTCTACGCGCTGGCCACGTGGGGCAACGCCGGCTTCCTGCGCGAGCAGGTGTGCAAGTACATGTGCCCGTACGCGCGCTTCCAGGGTGCGATGTTCGATCGCGACACGCTCATCGTCGCCTACGACCCGATGCGCGGCGAACCGCGCGGACCGCGCAACAAACTCAAGCTCGGCAGCGTGCTCGAGCGCGTGCGCGGCCTGCTCCCGCTCGACGTCGCCACCGCCGCCGTCGTCGATGCCGCGCACCGGGGCAGGCGTACCGACGCGATGGTCAGCACCGCGCTGGTCGTCGACGCGCAGGCCGGCCTGCCGCCCCCGCCGGTGGTGGTGGTGCCGGAAGACCTCGGCGACTGCATCGACTGCACGATGTGCGTGCAGGTCTGCCCGACCGGCATCGACATCCGCAACGGCCTGCAGTACGA
>CBIHMN010000347.1:0-2631 GCA_966211005.1 uncultured Arenimonas sp. | reverse complement strand
GGCACGCCCTGCAGTTCCTGCGCGATCGCGATCTGCATGTGGTGGCCGGGCAGGCCCTCGTGGTACGCGATGGTCTCGAGCAGCGGCTTCGGCATCGCCTTCATGTCCGACAGGTGCGCGTAGTACACGCCGGGCCGCGAGCCGTCGGGCGTGCTCGGGAAGTAGTGCTGCGCGGCGCCGGCGACTTCGCGGAACGGCTCCACGCGGCGCACGACCAGGTCCGCCTTCGGCAGCAGGCCGAAGTACGCCGGCAGCTGCGCCTTGATGGTCTCGATCGCCTTCGTCGCATCGTCGAGATACGCCTGCCGCCCGGCGTCGGTGTCCGGGTAGAAGAATCGCGGGTCGCTGTCGACGAAGCGGAAGAACGCGGCGAGGTCGCCGTCGAAGCCCACCGCATCCTTCAGCGCCGTCATCTCGCCGCGCAGGCGCGCGACTTCGGCCAGGCCGATCGCGTGCACCTGCTCCGGCGTCAGGTCGGTGCTGGTCGACGCGCGCAGGCGCTCGGCGTAGTACGCGGCGCCGTCCGGATGCGTGCTGCCGACGCCGGTGGGATTGACCGCCGCATTCGGCAGGTCGGCTTCGAACCACGCGATCACGTCCGCGTAGGCCGGCTGCACCACCTCGAGCAGCGCCGCGCGTGCGTCGGCCTTCAGCGCGTCGGCGCGGGCGGCATCGATGGTGCCGGCCTCGCGCAGCGCGTCGGCCTTGGCCTGCGCGTCGGCCCACAGCGCGCTGTCCGCGCCGGCGGTGAACGGCGCGCCGGTGATCACCTTGCGGCCCTGCTCGATGACGCCTTCATGCGCGAAGCGGGGCGGGCGGATGCCCGCCGCCGCCGAACGCCGCACGCGCGCCATCTCCTGCGCGAACACGCGCCGCACCTCGCGGATGCGGGCGACATACGCGACGTAGTCGGCTTCGGTTTCCACCTTGTGGAAGCCGATCAGGAACGTCGGCAGGAACGACTGCAGCCCGCCCATCTGCTCGAACGGATACTCGTGGTCGAACCAGCGGTCGGCGTCGGCCGCGGCGCGGGCCTGGTATTCGAACAGGTCCCAACTGAGCTTCGACTCGGCGCCGAGGCGGTCGTAGTCGAAGTTCGACCGCATCTCCCGCACCTTCGCCTGCAGCCACGCGACGCGCTCGCGCGCCGCCTCGCGCGAGAAGTCGTCCAGCTCGTCGTAGCGGTCCTTGCGTCCCTGGAACGTCAGCGTGATCGGACTGCGCTGCAGGTCCTCCTCGTACATCCGCTCGAACCACGCATGCAGCCGCGCGTCCTCGCTCTGTGCGGGCGCGACGGTCGCGGTGTCGGGGGTGGCGGCGGGCGTCGCGACCGGCGTGATCGGTGCGCAGGCGGCAGCCACCGCGAGCGCGAGGACGGAAACGGCGAGCAGGCGGGTCATGGAGGCTCCGGGATCGACGACGCCGGGGATGCGGCCGGTCGATCCTACGTCGATCGCGTCGGACCTGCGCGGCGCAGCGATCCGAGCGTTGCAGCGGCTTCTGCTGCTCGTCGCTGGCCGGATTTGATGCGTACGTCACGCCAGGTGCCCGTCTGTTCACGATGAATAGACGCTGAGCGCCGTCAACTGAAAGGAGGGGAAACGAACTCCAACCAACCCGAAGGAGAAAAAACATGTTCCCGAAGTCCGCCCGCCTCCTCACTGCCGGCATCGCCGCGCTCGCCATGTCCGGCTGCGCCACCTACGGCGACGATTTCGCCACCATCAACTCCCGCCTCGACGCGATCGACTCCCGCGTGCAGAGCGCGGCCCAGAGTGCCGAAGCCGCCGCCGCGGAAGCGCGTCGCGCCAACCAGCGTCTCGACACGCTCGAAGGCCGCGTCCAGCAGCTCGAGACGTATCCGGGCCGCAATCCCCGCGGCTGAGGTGCGTGTCATCGGCATGACCCTTCATCCGGGTCCCCGGGCCGTTCTGGCCGCGCTCGCACTGATGGCCTGCGTCGGTGCGGGCGCGGCCAGCGCGAAACAGGCGGACCCGCCGCCGACGTATGCCGTCGATCTGCTTCCGCCCGACCAGGACGTGTCCGACACCGTGGTCGAGCTCGCCGGTTGGGTCGTGGCGACCCGGGACAGCCAGGGTTATCCGTTCGCGATCATCGACAAGGCCGCGGCGCAGGTGCTGGTGTTCGAAGCCGACGGACGGCTTCGCGGCGCCGCGCCCGGGCTGCTGGGATCGGCGGCCGGCGATCACATCGCACCCGGCGTCGCCGGCCTCGCGCTTCGCGAGATCCCGGACCGCGACCGCACGACGCCGGCAGGTCGCTTCGTCGGCGGTTTCGGGCCGTCGCTCGACGCCGGGCGCGTGCTGTGGGTGGACTACGATTCCGCGGTCTCGATCCACCCGACCGCCACCGGCGTCCCGGCCGAGCGGCGCGTCGAACGCCTCGAATCGCCACAGCCCGACGACAACCGCATCACGCATGGCTGCATCAACGTCGAGCCGGGGTTCTACGCGCAGGTGATGCAGTCGACATTCGAGCGGGGCGGGGTGTTCTACATCCTGCCCGAGGCGACGCCGCTGGCCGAAACCTTCCCGGAGTTCGTGCAGAGTCGTGCGGATGCGGAGCATGACGAAGAACGCGCATGGGCGGCCCGCGACTGAAGCGGCAGCG
>CBIHMN010000346.1:0-2650 GCA_966211005.1 uncultured Arenimonas sp. | reverse complement strand
CGCATGCCGGACTGAAACTGCGGCTGCCGCGTGGCGCGACGCCGAACCTGTCGATCATCCTCGGCGGCACCGGCACACGGCTGGAGGAACTCGTCGGCGCCTATGCGGCGCTCAATCGCGGCGGGCTCGCCGGGCACGTGCGCTATCACGTCGACGACGCCGCGCAGGATCGCCGGCTGCTGTCGCCCGGCGCGGCGTGGATCGTCCGCGAGATCCTGGAGCAGCACGGGCGCCCGGGCGCGCGCGACGACGTGTTCGACCGGAGCGGCCGGCCGCGCGTCGCGTGGAAGACCGGGACGAGCTACGGGTTCCGCGACGCGTGGGCGCTCGGGACGACGTCGCGCTTCACCGTGGGCGTCTGGGTGGGGCGGCCGGACGGCACGCCGCTGCCGGGCCAGTACGGCGCGATCACGGCGCTGCCGCTGCTTTTCGAAGTCGTCGACAGCCTGCCGCGCGCGCCGGACGACGGCCGCCGCCGGGCGCCGCCGGCGTCGGTGCAGCGCGTCGATGTCTGCTGGCCGCTGGGCCTGCCGCCCGATCCGGACGCGCCGACGCTGTGCCAGCGTCGCCACGAGGCGCTGGCGCTCGCCGGCGTGCTGCCGCCGACGCTGCCGGAGCGCGAGGCGCCGACGTGGGGTGCCGGTCGCCTGTCGCTCGACGTCGACGCCGGGACCGGCGCGCGGCTGTCGGCGACCTGCGCGCGGCCGCATGTGCGCCGCCGCGTCGACATCGCGCGCTGGCCGGCGCTCGCGTACCCGTGGTTGCCCGCGGCGCAGCGGGCCGCGTCGGCGATTCCGCCGCTCGCCGGCGACTGCGAACCCGACGCGCTCGCGGCCATGGCGACGCTGCGCATCGACGGCATCGGCGACGGCGCGTCGGTCGCGCGCGCGCCGAACAGCGACACGCCGCCCCGCCTGCGGCTACGCGCCGTCGGCACCGACGCGCGCGTGCGCTGGCTGGTGAACGGGCGGCTGGCGGGCGAGACCCGCGGCGGCCGCGCGTGGTCGCACGCCTTCGCGACGCCCGGCGAGCAGCGCATCACCGCGCTCGCCGACGGCGGCGCGTGGGACGAAGTGACGCTGCACGTGCTGCGCTGACGGCGCCCGGCCGGTCACGCGATCAGGCGAGCGCGAATTCCAGCATCGGCAGGCGGTCGCGCACGCCGTCGAAGCCCCACGCCGAGAACGCCAGCGCGGGCGGCAGCTGCGCTTCGGCGTCGATGCGCCGGGTGACGCGCAGCGCGCGAGCGGCGGGGCGCCCCTCGTCCAGCCACGCCGCGTGCGTCACCAGCAGGCGCGAGCCGGCGTGCATCGCATCGGGCACGCGCGCGAAGAAGCGGTCGCGCGCGCGCTCGTCGCAGTGGTTGAGCACCGAGAAGCACAGCAGCCGGTCGAACCTGCGGCCGAGCGTCGCGAACTCGAAATCGGGCAGCAGCGCGATGCGGGGTTCGCGCGCCGATAGCGCGGGGTCGGCGGCGACCAGGCGCTGCGCCGCGGTGACGAACGAGGGGTTGAAGTCGACGCCGGTGTAGCGGCCGGCATCGAGGAAACGGATGAAGTGCACGCCGCCGCGGATCGGCCCGCAGCCGATGTCGAGCAGCGCGTCGTCACGTCGCAGGCCGAGGTGCTGCAGCAGCGCCGGCTGGAACGCGCCGCGCGCGTCCCAGCCGGCGGCCTTGCCGCCGAGGAAGTCCTTGTAGCGGCCGCTGGCGATCTGCGCGTCGTCCAGCTGCACGCGGCTGTAGTCGCGCTGGCCCGGACGCCGGCCGTCACCCGGCGGCGGCGTGGTCAAGGCAGCGAAGCGAGCATGTGTTCCGCCGACGACACGCGGAACTCCCCCGGCGCCTCGACGAACACCGACTTCACCACGCCGTCCTCGGCGTAGAGCGCGAAGCGCTTCGCGCGCAGGCCCATCCCGAACGCGGTCGCGTCCAGTTCCAGCCCGAGGGCGCGGGTGAACTCGCCGTTGCCGTCGGCCAGCATCACCAGATCGTCGGGCGCGGACTGGCTCTTCGCCCACGCGTCCATCACGAACGCATCGTTGACCGACACGCAGGCGACGTCGACGCCGCGCGCGCGGAACGCGTCGAACTGTTCGACGTAGCCGGGCAGGTGCTTCGCCGAACACGTCGGCGTGAACGCGCCCGGCACCGCGAACAGCACGACCTTGCGGTCGCCGAACACGTCGTCGGTGGACACCGCCTGCACCGCGCCGTCGCGGATGGTGTTGAGCGTGGCGTCGGGGATGCGGTCGCCGGCCTGGATGGTCATGGGAGCCTCGGTGTCGGTGGGTCGGCCGCCAGTCTAACCGGGGCCGGGGCGCCCCCTTGAAGTCGATCGCCCGGCCCCTATTTTCCGGGGCATGGCGGCTCCGGCCGCCGCCCCCAACGGAGAACGAACCATGAGCCTCATCCGCTATTCGACCCATCCGCGCCGCTTCGAGGAAGAGATCAAGTCGGTGTTCGACAAGTTCCTCGGCCAGGACGACACCGATGCCTCGAGCGTCGTCACCAGCCAGTGGGTGCCGCGCGTCGACATCAAGGAAGAGAACGACCGCTTCGTGATCTTCGCCGACCTGCCGGGCGTCGACCCGGAATCCATCGAAGTGCAGATGGACAAGGGCGTGCTGTCGATCAAGGGCGAGCGCAGCA
>CBIHMN010000345.1:0-2650 GCA_966211005.1 uncultured Arenimonas sp. | reverse complement strand
CGGTAGTACGGCCCGATCATGAAGGGGGAAAGCGGACGTTCGCGCGTCGCCATGGCGTCTCTGCAGTGGGTTCGGAGGGGCGCGCCGGGGCGCGATCAGAAATCGATGCAGCGGCCGTTCTTTTCCCAGTCGCCGTAGCGCGTGGGTTCCGGTCCGTCGCGACCGCCCACCTCGGGCGCCGGCACCGCGCCGTCGCCGGGGTGCCGGGGGTCCGTGAGAGGGGCTTCGGCGGTTTCGCCTATGATTCGCGGCTCGGTCGCCATGCCGCAATGTTAAGTCCCCGCCTCCATGTCGTTCAAGCCGGATTCCGCTCCGCCCTTCGCCCTCGCCGGTTTCGGCGTCATGACCGCGCGCGGCCGGGACGCGGCCGCATTCCTGCAGGCGCAGACGATGAACGACGTCGGCAGGCTGGAGACGGGTCACTGGCACTGGAACGGCTGGCTGACGCCGAAGGGTCGGGTCGTCGCGCTGTTCGCGCTGCTGCGCACCGGCGACGACGAATTCGCGCTCGTGCTGCCGGACCACCCGGCCGACGCACTGCGGGAGGCGCTGCAGCGCTACGTGTTCCGCAGCCGGGTGGCACTGGCGGCCGACGGCATGTGGCGGGTCGCCGGCGGGTCACCGGTCGCCGGCTGCACCGGCGCGGTCGCCGCGAGGGCCGACGGCGGGTGGGCGCTGGATTTCGGTGGCGACGGCGGTCCGCGCACGCTCCGGCTGCTGCCCGCCGACTGCGAGGTCGCGACGCCGAACCCGGCGACCGACGCGGCGTGGCGCGCCTTCGACATCGCGCACGGCCTGCCCCGGCTGGGCCCGGACCAGGTCGCCGCGTGGACGCCGCAGATGCTGTCGCTGGAGCGCCTCGGGGCGTTTTCGCTGAAGAAGGGCTGCTACCCGGGACAGGAGATCGTCGCGCGCACGCATTACCTCGGTCAGGCCCGGCGTGAACTGGCGCGGCTGCGCGGCCACGACCTGGAAGAAGGTGCCGCGGTGTCCGACGGCGAGCGCGATGCCGGTAAGGTCGTCTGCGTCACCGCCGACGGTAGCGAGGCGCTCGCGGTGCTCGCCGCCGACGCCGGCGAACGGCTGGAAACCGCCGGACGGCCGATCACGCGCACGCCGCCGCGTGAAGGACTGCGACGCGTCACATAGTGGGGTTTCGCGCATGGCGCGCGCCGTTGATCGGTGCTATACCCCGCGCACAGGGAGGGAACACCACATGAAACTGAACCACGTCATCGCGGCGCTCGTGCTGTCGTTTTCGGCAGCCCCGGCACTGGCCGCGAACTACACGCTGGCGGTCGAGCCGAACTACCCGCCGCGGGTCGCGCAGGAGGTCTACACGCCCCTGCTGGAATACCTGTCGCGCAGCACCGGCCACACCTTCACGCTGCGCACGGCCACGAACTACCACGTCTACTGGCGGGACCTGCGTTCCAACGCGAAGACGGATTTCGCGTTCGAGGAAGCGCACTTCACCGACTACCGCATCGACCGGCTCGGATTCCGGCCGCTCGTGCGCACGGTCGAGGGCACGAAATACCTGCTGCTGGCCGACGCGGCGATCGCCGAGGACGGCCTCCCCGGCCTGATCGGCTATCGCGTGGTCAGCATGCCCGCGCCGAGCATGGGCAACCTGCTGCTCGCCGAGCTCTACCGGAATCCGATCGCGGTGCCCGACATCGTGACCACCGCCAAGCGCTGGACCGACGGCGTCGACATGGTGTTCGCCCAGGAAGCCCGCGCGGCGATGGTGCCGATGTACATCGCCCAGCAGTACCCGAACCTGGTGGCGGTGAACGAGTCGCGCGAGTTCACGGGCCGCACGCTGTCCGCCGGCGGTACCGTGCCCGCGGACGTCCGCAAGGCCGTCACCGACGCGATGCTGAAGCTGCACGAAGACAACGCGCTGTACGAAGTGCTCGCCGAACTGGGCACCACGCAGTTCGTCGCGGCCAAGCGCGACGACTATGCGGGCAACGAGCGGCTGCTGCGGGGCGTGTTCGGGTACAAGGCCAAGGCCGCGTCCGAGGCCATCGCCGACACCGAGGCGCCCGGAACCGGTGGCACCGCGCCGCCGCCGGGCGTCGAGGAAGAGGAAGAAGCGGTGGGCGGCATCCAGGTCACGGCCGACAACTGAGCCGCAGCCACCGCAGGACCACGAAGGCCGGCGCGAGCCGGCCTTTCGTTTCGCGAACCGGGGGTCAGTCGGCTTCGAAGTAGATGATGTCGCCGGTGTTGACGCCGAAGCTCTGGCCCAGGCTGATGGTGCCGGACTTGCGCAGGTGCAGTTCGTCGCGATGCACCTTGATCTCCTCGTCCTCGCCGATGCGCACGTAGGTGCCGTTCGTGGAGCGGTCGGCGACCATGAAATGCCCGCGCTTGTATTCGATCAGCGCGTGCGCGCGGCTCACCCAGTCGGCCTCGATCACCAGCGAATTCCCCGGCTCCCGGCCCATCGAAAACGGCTGCGAATGCACGTCGAGTTCGATCTGCTGGGCGCGATGACGCAGCCGCAGCTTCGCCGCTTCCTCGTCGCCGGCCATGTCGGCGCCGACGCGGATCGCGGTCTGCACCATCGTCATGCCGGAAGTGTCTTCCTGCCAGACGATGTCGACGATCTCGATCGGCAGCAGCTTGCCGCTGACGCGCG
>CBIHMN010000344.1:0-2662 GCA_966211005.1 uncultured Arenimonas sp. | reverse complement strand
AGGGGGCTGGGACATCGGGCGGGGGTCCTCGGGCGACGGGAGCCCCCGCCGCGTTCATGGAGGCGGCGGCGGGCTTTCCGGTATTATCCCCGAACTCGCTGCCCGCAGCGCCTGACCGTCTCCCCTGATGACTGCAACGTCCGCCGTGTCCCGCGCCGCCATCCGCGCGATCCTCCTGGTTTTCCTCGTCGCCGCGCTGCCCGGCTGCGCGACGTGGAAGAAGATGTGGGGAGACGAGAAGGAGCAGGAAACCGAAACGCTGCCGGTGGACCAGCTCTACGCGGCCGCCGACCGGTCGAAGGACAACCGCAACTGGTCGCGCGCCACGCGCTACTACCAGCGCCTCGTCTCGCGCTTCCCGTACGGCGAGTACAGCGAGCACGCCCAGCTCGACCTCGCGTACGTGCTCTACAAGGACGGCAAGACCGAAGAGGCCACGTCCGCGGTGCAGCGCTTCATCCGCACCTACCCGACGCATCGCCACATCGACTACGCCTACTACCTGAAGGCGCTGATCAATTTCGACCACAACTCCGGCGCGCTGCTGCGCCTGCTGCGGCAGGACATGGCCAACCGCGACCTCGGCGGCCCGACGCAGGCGCTGAACGACTTCGCCGACGTGGTGCGCCGCTACCCGAACAGCCGCTACGCGCCCGATGCGCGCCAGCGGATGATCTACCTGCGCAACCTCCTGGCGCGCCACGAGCTGAACGTCGGCGTGTACTACCTGCGCAAGGAGGCCTTTGTCGCCGCCGCCAACCGCGGCAAGTACATCCTGCAGATGTATCCGCGCAGCGAATACGAAGGCGACGCGCTGGCGCTGATGGCGAAGGCCTACGGCGAACTCGGGCAGCAGACGCTGGCGGCCGACGCCCAGCGCGTGCTGGACGCGAATTACCCGAACCACCCGTCGAAGACGAACGCGAACTGGCCCGGCGAAACCTTCCTGAACCGGTTGAACCCGTTCAACTGAATATGGGAGGGCCTTCAGGCCCGGCGGTGTCGGGATCGGGCCTGAAGGCCCTCCCACCGGTCAGTCGCGCCAGCCGCTCGTGATCGGGTACCTGCGCTCGCGGCCGAAGGCCCGCCGCGACAGCTTCGGCCCGGGCGCCGACTGCCGGCGTTTCCATTCGGCCACGTTGACCAGCCGCACCGTCTTCTCCACCACCGCCCGCGGATAGCCGGCGGCGACGATCTCGCCGGTCGACATTTCCTGGTCGACGTAGCGCGACAGGATCGCATCGAGCACGTCGTACGGCGGCAGCGAATCCTGGTCGGTCTGGTTCTCGCGCAGTTCCGCCGACGGCGGACGGTCGATGACGGCCTGCGGGATCACCTCGCCGTCGCCCTGCGCGTTGCGCCAGCGGCACAGCGCGAACACCTCGGTCTTGTACAGGTCCTTCAGCGGCGCGAAGCCGCCGCACATGTCGCCGTAGATCGTCGCGTAGCCGACCGCGTATTCGCTCTTGTTGCCGGTGGTGAGCACCAGCCCGCCGAACTTGTTGCCCAGCGCCATCAGTACCGCGCCGCGCGCGCGCGACTGCAGGTTCTCCTCGGCGACGCCGGCCGGCAGGCCGTCGAACAGCGGCCCGAGCGCGGTCATGTAGCCCGTGAACGGCGCCTCGATCGGCACGGTTTCCAGCCGCACGCCGAGCTTGCGCGCCTGCACGTCGGCGAGGTCGTTGCTCAGGCCGGAGGTGTAGCGCGACGGCATCCGCACGCCGATGACGCCCGCCGGGCCGAGCGCCTCCACCGCCAGCGCCAGCACCAGCGCCGAATCGATCCCGCCCGACAGCCCCAGCCATGCGCGCTGGAACCCGTTCTTCGCGCAGTAGTCGCGCAGGCCGCGCACGATCGCGCGCCACGCCAGCGACTCGTGGCTCTCGTCGTTTTCCGCCGGCCAGTGCACCCGGGTGAACGCGCGGCGCACCGGGTCGAAATCGGCGACGAGCCAGTGATCCTCGAACGCGCGCGCCGCGGGATGCACGCCGCCGTCGGCGTCGGCGAGCACGCTGCAGCCGTCGAAAACGACGTCGTCCTGCCCGCCGACGACATTGAGGTACGCCACCGCCACGCCTGATTCCTGCACCCGCTGCGCGAGCAGCGCGTCGCGCTGCGCGGTCTTGTCGCGCTCGAACGGCGAGGCGTTCGGCACGACGACCAGCTGTGCGCCG
Source organism: uncultured Arenimonas sp. (assembly GCA_966211005.1). Lineage (GTDB taxonomy): Bacteria > Pseudomonadota > Gammaproteobacteria > Xanthomonadales > Xanthomonadaceae > Arenimonas. Next base: position 488 of record CBIHMN010000344.1, on the reverse strand, counting down.
GCGGCCGCGGTGCCGGCCAGCGGCTCGGCGAACCACAGGTCTTCGCAGATCACGAGGCCGACGGTGGTGCCCTTGACGTCGAACGTGCAGTCGCCGCCATCCGGGTCCACGGCGAAATAACGCCGCTCGTCGAATACCGCGTAGTTGGGCAGTTCGCGCTTGCGGTAGGTGGCGATGACCTCGCCGTCGCGCAGCGCGCTCGCCGAGTTGTAGACCACCGGCCCGGCCGATTCGGGCCAGCCGACGACGGCGGTGACGCCCCCGGTGCAGGCGGCGGCGATCGCCTCGATCGCCTCCTGGCATCCGGCGAGGAACGCCGGACGCATCAGCAGGTCTTCGGGCGGGTAGCCGGAGACGGCGAGTTCGGGAAACAGAACGAGGTCGGCGCCGTATTCGTCGCGCGCCTGCGCGATCTGCGCGGCGATGCGCGTGGCGTTTTCCCGGACCGCGCCGACGGGGTAGTCGAATTGAGCGAGGGCGATGCGGAG
>CBIHMN010000343.1:0-2693 GCA_966211005.1 uncultured Arenimonas sp. | reverse complement strand
CTGTACCTGGCGGGCGACGGCACGCTGGTCCGCGCCAACCGGTTCGTCGACACCGGCGGCGCGACCGGCGGCTATGCGGTCCGGGTCGACGGCCGCGGCGAAATCCGCGGCAACACGGTCGACGGCGTCACGACGGGGGCCGGCGCCGCGATGGGCATTTCCGGTGCCGGCGATTTCATCGTGGTCGACAACTCGATCAGCGGGCTCGCGGGCTCGGTCGTCGGCAGCGAATACGGCATCTACTTCTTCGGCGAGACGACCCGCCAGATCGTCGAGGGCAATCGGCTGCAGGCGCCCACCGACGACGGCGTCGGCATCGCCTGCGGCGGCGTCACCATCGTGCGCGACAACAGTCTCGTCGGGTTCGGTTCGCCGATGAGCGGGTGCCCCGACGACGGCGGCAACGTGCTGCGCTCGGCCGAGCCGTAGCGCCGCGCTCAGCCGCCGCCGGCGATCTGCCGCAGCGCGCGCTCGAACACTTCGGGCGGCTGGCCGCCGGAAATCAGGTGCCTGCGATCGATGATGATCGCCGGCACGCCACTGATGCCCGCTTCGATGAAGAACCGTTCCACCGTGCGGACCTCGTCGGCGAACTCGCCGGAGGCGAGGATCGCGCGCGCCCGCTCCGCCGGCAGGCCGGCCGAGTCGGCGACGTCGACGAGCGTGTCGTGGTCGGCGACGTTCCTGCCGTCGGTGAAATAGGCTTTCAGCAGCGCGCGCTTGAGCGCCAGCGCCTTGCCCTCGCCCGCGTCGGCCGCCCAGTGCAGCAGCCGGTGCGCGTCGAAGGTGTTGTGGATGCGGCGCCTCCTGGCCATGTCGAACGTGAAGCCGAGGGCGTCGCCGCGCTGGCGGATCGCTTCCTGGTTCGCGGCGATCTGCGCGTCGTCGATGCGGTATTTCGCCTTCAGGTGTTCGACGGCGTCCTCGCCGTCCGGACCGAGCTGCGGATTGAGTTCGAACGGCTGCAGGTGCAGGTCCACGGCGATTTCGCCGGCGACGCGGCGCATCGCCTCCTCCAGCGACGCGAGGCCGATCGCGCACCACGGGCAGACCACGTCCGAGACGAAATCGATGCGCAGTGACGGCAGCGGGGCGGTCGACATGTCGGTCTCCGGGTCAGGGCGCGTCCGGCGGCGGCTTCGCGGTCGTCGCCGGACGCGGCGCCGGGTCGCGATCGGCTTCGGGATCCTGCGCGAGCCAGCGGCGTTCGGCGCGCAGCAGCGCGCGCCGTTCGCGCTCGCCCGCGTCGAACGCCTGCGCGAGCACGCGGTGCAGCGACACCACCACCGCCACCAGCAGCAGGGCGAACGGCAGCGCCGCGACGATCACCACCGCCTGCAGCGCCTGAAGTCCACCCGCGGCCAGCAGCGCCACGGCGATCGCCGCCTGCAGCACGCCCCAGACGAGCTTGCGCGCGAGCGGCGGATCACCCGCCTCGTCGCTCGACATGCCGGCCAGCACCAGCGTCGCCGAATCGGCCGACGTGACGAAGAACGACAGCAGCAGCACGACGGCGATGCCGGCCAGCAGCGACGGGAACGGCAGCCCGTCGAACATCGCGAAGAGCACGTGCTGGTAGCCGCGCTCCAGCGCGAGCAGCAGGTCGGTGCCGCCGATCAGCTGCTGGAACAGGGCGGTGCCGCCGAAGGCCGCGAACCAGATGAAGCTCGCCAGCGTCGGGCCGGCGACGACGCCGAGCACGAACTGCCGGACCGTGCGTCCAACGGAGATCCGCGCGAAGAACGCGCCGACGAACGGCGCCCACGAGATCCACCACGCCCAGTAGAAGATCGTCCACTCGCCGACCCACGCGCGCTGGGAGAACGGCGTCATGCGCAGGCTCATCGCCGGCAGCTGGTTGAGGTAGCCGCCCAGCGTCGTCGTGAACGTCTCGAAGATGAAGGCCGTCGGGCCCACCACCAGCACCAGCGCGAGCAGCAGCGCCGCGGTGGCGACGTTGAAGTTCGACAGCCACTTGATGCCGCGGTGCAGGCCGGTCGCGCTCGACGCCATGTAGAGCACGAACGCGACGCCGATCACGGCCAGCTGCGTCGAGAAGCCGGCGGCGACGCCGGTGACGCGGTGCAGCCCGGCGGCGATCTGCGCCGCGCCGAGGCCCAGCGTGGTGGCGACGCCGATCGCCGTCGCCACCACCGCCAGCACGTCCACCGCGCGGCCGGCGATCCCGTGCGCGTGCCGGCCGATCAACGGCTCCAGCAGGTCGCTGACCAGGCCGCGCGCGTTGCGGTTGAACTGGAACCACGCCATCGCCAGCCCCATCAGCGCGTAGATCGCCCATGGGTGGAGGCCCCAGTGGAAGAACGCGTAGCGCATCGCGGTCGCGGCGGCGACCGCGCTGCGCGGCTCGATGCCTTCCGGCGGGTCGTTGAAGTGCGACAGCGGTTCGGCCGCCCCCCAGAACACCAGGCCGATGCCCATGCCGGCCGAGAACAGCATCGCGAACCACGACAGCGTCGAGAACTCGGGTTCCGCGTCTTCGCCGCCGATGCGCAGCGCGCCGAGGCGACCGAATGCGAGCGTGGCGAGGAACGCGAGCACGACGAAAACGATGACCAGGTAGAGCCACCCGCCCCGGGCGAGCGTGCCGGCCTGCGCGCGCGCGGACAGCGCGCCGAAGGCGTCCGGCGCGAGCACGCCGGCGATCACCAGCAGGGAAAGCAGGGCGACGGAGA
>CBIHMN010000342.1:0-2697 GCA_966211005.1 uncultured Arenimonas sp. | reverse complement strand
GCGCGCGATGCTCGCTCCCGGAGATGCGACATGAAGGATTTCGACGAACTGATCGGCCGCGCGCTCACCGACGAGGACCGCGCGCTGCTCGCGCGGCACGGCGAGCCGGGCTACTTCGCGCAGGCGCTCGGCCTGTTCCGCGGCCCGTCGGCGTGGGTGATGTGGGTGCTGTACGCGACGACGCTGGTCGCCTTCGCCGGTGCGCTGGCGGCGCTGTGGCAGACGTGGCACGCCACGGACGCGGTCGTCGCGGTGCGCTGGGGCGTGCTGGCGCTGTTCGGTTTCCAGGTCGTGACGCTGTGCAAGACGGTGATGGGCGGCCGGCTGGAATCCGGGCGCCTCGCGCGCGACCTCAAGCGCGTCGAGCTGCAGGTGGCGCTGCTGCGCGACGACCGGCGCTGACGCCGCCCGGGGCGACAGGACGGGGCCGGCACGTCGTCAGTCGTGCGAGTGCCCGCCGCCGCCGCCGTGCGCCGCGCGATGCCGGCGCAGCAGATCGCCCCCGAAATCATTCTCCAGATCGCGCCACACGGTATGGATGTGGTTCGCGTCGCCCTGCGAGTTGTCGAACTCGACCAGCACCGTCGGGCCGTGCACGCGGTAGTAGTGCGGCGCGCGCGGCTCGCGCGCCCCGGCCCACGCGAAGTGCAGGCGCGCGAAGCCGGCGGCGTCGATCCGCTTCAGCTGCGCGGTGGCCGCGGCTTCGGTCATCCGCGACGCGTACCGCTCCAGCAGTCGGCGCAGCTGCCGTTGCTGCGCCGGCGTCATGTCGCTCGCGGGCAGGCCCGCGAACGCCATCGGTGCGACGGCCGGATCGTCGCCGGTCACGATGTCGCCGAACGTCCGCCCGGCGATCACCGCCTGCGCGAGCTGCCGCGCATCGAGCATCGCCAGCAGTTCGAACGCGAGGTCCTGCTCGGCGGCGAGCAGCCCGGCGTTCGGGCCGTCCGGCACGCGCGCCGGGTTCGCGCCCATGAACAGCGGCGCGACGATCTGCGCGTCCGGCCCGGCGTGCGTCACGTTCACCGACAGGTGGTGGCCTTCGAAACGCCAGCCCCACGGGATCTCGGCGTCGGGCGTGCCGAACGTCGCCAGGTGGTAGAGATCCGGATCGCGCCGCAGCGCCATCGGGTTCCACGCCGCGCGCTCGATGCCGCGCAGCGTGAGTTCGAGGTCGACGATGCCGCGCGCGAGTTCGGTGCCGCGTGGGCTCAGCGCGGTGCCGAGCAGCGCGAACGCCGCCGTGCGCTGCGCGGGGTTCATCGATCCCAGCGACAGACCGACGCGCGTGCGCGGCACGTACGTCCACTCGGTGCGCGCGGGGTCGTCGAAGGGGAGGGCGGTGTCGGCCCGCGCGTCCGCATCGAGCGACTCCAGGAACGCCCGCGCGTTCGCGACGGGCGGGGCGGCCGGGTCGTCGGCGTCGACGGCGGTATCGGCGCGCTTCGCCGCGGCGGGTGCCGCGGTCCGGTCCGGCGTCGCCTGCGCACAGGCCATCAGCGTCATCGCAGCAACGAACGCGAGGCACGACATCGAACGCTGCGGATGCATGCTTGCGGCCTCCCGGCTGACGTGCGCGCCGTCGTCGACGCGGTGACGGATGCCCGGATCTTCGCAGACGGACCGGTCCGGCTCTACCCACGGCGTGCCACCGCATCGCGCGCGGGTCCTCTTCTACGACGCGGCGACAGGAAGGATCGTCCGGCTCGGCTGCGGCTGAGGGCGCGCGCTGGCGGCATCGGCGGGGCGACGCCGTCCGCCGGTGACGCCATACTCCCGGCCATGACCCGACTCGCCCCGCTCCTGCTTCTCCTCGCCGCGCCCGCGCTTCAAGCCGGGGCGGCATCGCCCGGCACCGCGGACGCACCGGCCGACGCGAAGCTCGTCGCCGCCGCCTTCGCCGACCTCTGCCTGCGCGCACCGCATGCGTGGGCGGCCGTGCGCGCGGCGAAGCGGTTCGGCCCGGTCGAATTCACCGACGGCGACGCGCCCACCGTCGACGCGGCCGCGAACGCCCGCTTCACGTTGACCCTCGACGACGTGCCGGTGCGCGTGCGGATCACGGACAGCGCGTGTGGCATGGAAGTGGCGGCGGTCGACGTGGCGAAGACCCTCAAGCGCCTGGACACGCAGCTCGCCGGCATCTACACCGGAACCAAGGTGCTCGAACCCGCGCAGTCGCGCCCGGCACCGGCGGGCACGACGATCCTGCGCGACCTGCATTTCGGCCGCGACGGCGACGCGTGGCGCGCGAACGTGCTGGTCGTCGCGGAAGGCGCGTCGGCGCCGCGGAGCCTGGTGCTCGCGCGCCGTTACCTGGCCGTGGCCACGGGCGAAGCGATGGCGGTGGAATTCGCGCCGTCGGAAGACATCACCGGGCGTGCCGTGCATCCGCCGCGCTTCCCGAAGGCCGCGCTGCAGGCGTGCGCCAACGGCACGGCCGTGATGCGCGTCACCGTCGACGCCGCCGGTGACGTCCAGCAGATCGTGGTGGACCAGAGCGCCGGGCGCCCGGATCTCGACGAGGCGGCCGTCGACGCCGCGCGGAAGTGGCGCTATGTCGCAGGCATGCGCGACGGGGTGCTTGTCGGCGGCGACATCCGCGTACCGATGCGGTTCAACACGAACTGCCGCAGCCGGTCGCGATGACCGCCGCGGCGGCGGCGATCATGCTGCGCCGCCACAAAAAGTAAAAAC
>CBIHMN010000341.1:0-2726 GCA_966211005.1 uncultured Arenimonas sp. | reverse complement strand
ACTGCGGCAGCGCGTAGAACTCGCCCGGGTGCATGCGCGCCGGCACCAGGAAGTCGCGGGCGCCCTCGGGCGTGGCCTTGGTCAGGATCGGCGTCTCGACATCCTGGAAGCCGCGCGCGTCGAGCCAGCGGCGCAGCGCCTGCACCAGGCGGATGCGCGTGCGCATCATCTGCTGCATCTCGGGACGGCGCAGGTCGAGATAGCGGTACGTGAGCCGCGATTCCTCGCCCGGGTTCTCGTGCGCGTGGAACGGCAGCGGCTCGGCCTTGTTCAGCACCTCGATCCGCGTCGCGACGACCTCGACGCGGCCGGTGCGGATCTTCGCGTTCACCGCGTGGCGCGCGCGCACGACGCCGGTGACGCGCAGGCAATCCTCGTAGCCGACCTTCGCGGCGGTCGCGACGACGTCGGCATTGCCTTCGGCGTCCGACGGTTCGGCGACGACCTGCACGATGCCTTCGTGGTCGCGCAGGTCGATGAAGCACAGGCCGCCGAGGTCGCGGGCGACGTCGGCCCAGCCGCAGAGGACGACGGACTGGCCGATCATCGATTCGTCGACGAGGCCGCAGAAATGGCTGCGCATGGGAACTCCGGGAAACGGGGACGCGCCGGCCCGGGCGGGCGGCGGAAAACACGTGATTTTAGGCCCCGGCGCCGGGGGCGGCAATGCGCGGCGGCGCGGCCGGGGTGGTTCAGCGGGCCGGTTCGCTGCCCCACGCGGGCGGCGGCGGCAGCACCGGCGCGGCCAGGTCGAACTCGACCTCGAAGCGGCGGCCGCCGGGCCGGGTCAGCGCGTAGACGAACGTCTTGCCCGGATCGATCTGCATCGCCCACGTGTTGGTGACCGACGCGTCGAGGCCTTCGCGGCGGAACGTCGCCACCGAATCGGCATCGACCGGGAATTCCTGGCGCGTCGCGGTGCCGGGCGCGACGGTGGCGCCGCCGTACATCGTCACCGCGTCGGGCTCGCCGTTTTCGTGGCGATGGTCGTGCTTCAGGCGCAGGCCGTCGGCGGTGCGCGTGACGACCCACGTGCGCGAGCGGTCGTTGCCGACGTGGAACGGGATGCGCAGCGTGTCCGCGGTGCAGTCGCGCACGTGCATCACCAGCAGGCGACCGGCGAACGGATCGTCGCCGCGCGGCGGCGGCGTGTCGGTGCGGACGCGCCCGACGAACGCCTGGCCGCACAGTTCCGACAGCGTCGCGAAGAACACGTCGGCGGGGGCCGCGGGGGCGGTGCCGGGGTCGTCCAGCGCCGGCGGTGGCAAGGGCTCGGGCAGGCCGGGGAACGAAGCAGGTTCCTGCGCGGAGGCGGCGAAGGCGGCGGCTAACAGCAGCGTGGCGAGCAGGATTCTCATCCCGCGACCGTACTGCCCGGCGTCGCAGGTGTCGAGCCGGTCAGTCGGCCTTGGGCGCGGGCGGCTTCGACGCGGCCGGGGCCGGCCTGGCGGCGGGCTCGGCCTTGGCGGCCGGCTTGGCGTCGGCCGTGGCGGCGGGCGTCGCGCCGGATTTCGCGTCGGCGGGCTTCGCGTCGGGTTTGGCCTCTCCGGTATGGCTGCCTTCGGCGAGATTGCGGCGGCCGTCCTTCTTGAAGTCGGTCTCGTACCAGCCGCTGCCGGCCAGCCGGAAGCTCGGCGCGGTCAGCTGGCGGCGCACCTGGTCCTCGCCGCAGGCCGGGCAGGTCGTCGGATCGGCGTCCGACAGCTTCTGCAGGCGGTCGAACGAGTGGGCGCACGCGGCGCATTCGAAGGCGTAGATGGGCATGGGGCGCGTATTCCGGAGATCGGAGTTCGGGGTTCGGACGGGGTAGTGGGCGCTCGCCCGTCCGGATTCAACGTCAGCCGGCGGTTTCGTAGAGCGCCAGCCATTCGGCTTCGAGGCGGTCCTTCTCGGCGGCGAGTTCGGATTGGCGCTGGGTCAGCTGGCCGACCTCGATGCCGCCGTCCTCGCCGTAGACGGCCGGGTCGGCGAGCTGCGCCTCGATGCGCTCCAGCGCGGCCTGCGTTTCGGCGAGGCTCGACTCGACCTTCTTCAGCCGCCGCGCGGCCCCCGGGTCGACCGCGCGCGGCGCGGGCGCCGGCTTCGGCGGCACCGCGGCCGCCGCGGCCTTCACGGCCTTCGGCTCGTTGCCACGGGCGCGCAGCCACGCCGCGTATTCGTCCAGGTCGCCGTCGAACTGCTCGACGTGGCCGTCGGCGACGCGCCAGAAGGTTTCGCAGACCAGGCCGATCAGGTGGCGGTCGTGCGAGACCAGCACGATCGCGCCGGGGAAGTCGGCGAGCGCCTCGGCCAGCGCTTCGCGCATGTCGAGGTCCAGATGGTTGGTCGGTTCGTCGAGCAGCAGCACGTTCGGCTCGGTGTACGCGATCAGCGCCAGCGCGAGGCGCGCGCGTTCGCCGCCGGAGAAGCCGTCGACGCTCTCGAACGCGCGGTCGCCGACGAAATTCCAGCGACCGAGGAAATTGCGCAGCACCTGCTCGCCGGCATTCGGCGCGAGCTCCTTCAGATGCCACAGCGGGCTCTGGCCCTCGTGCAGCGTCTCGACGGTGTGCTGCGCGAAATAGCCGATCCGCAGGTCCGGGTGGGCGACGCGCTCGCCCGCGAGCGGCCGCAGTTCGCCGACCAGCGTCTTCACCAGGGTCGACTTGCCGGCGCCGTTCGGGCCGAGCAGGCCGATACGGTCGCCGGCCTCGAGGCCGAAGCCGACGTCGTGGAGGATGACGGTG
>CBIHMN010000340.1:0-2727 GCA_966211005.1 uncultured Arenimonas sp. | reverse complement strand
CCCAGAAGATGACGCCGACGCCGGGCATGGACCCGATGCAGAAGAAGATCATGACGTTCATGCCGCTCGTCTTCGGCGTGATGATGGCCTTCTTCCCCGCCGGCCTGGTGCTGTACTGGTGCACGAACGGCCTGCTCGGCCTGCTGCAGCAGTGGGTCATCCAGCGTCGCCACGGCGTCGGCACGGCGGTCGCCGCCGCGAAGTGAACCGGGTTTGCCGGCCGGGCGCGCCGGCGTTTTCTGCGACCATCGCGTGATGACCGACCGCGACACCATCGCCGCGATCGCCACCGCGCCGGGTGCCGGCGGCATCGGCATCGTCCGCGTCAGCGGCCCGGCGTGCCGCGCGATCGCCGGCACGCTGCTCGGCCGCGCGCCGCGGCCGCGCCACGCGCACTACCTGCGCTTCCGCGACGCCGACGGCGACACCATCGACGACGGACTGCTGCTGCATTTTCCCGCCCCGCATTCGTACACCGGCGAAGACGTGCTGGAGCTGCAGGCCCATGGCAGCCCGGTGCTGCTGGCGCGGCTGCTGGCCCGTTGCGTCGCGCTCGGCGCGCGGCGGGCGCGGCCGGGCGAATTCACCGAACGCGCGTTCCTCGAAGGCCGGCTCGACCTGGCGCAGGCCGAGGCCGTGGCCGACCTGATCGCCGCCGGCAGCGAGGCGGCCGTCCGCGCCGCGCGCCGCTCGCTCGACGGCGAGTTCTCGCGGCGCGTCGAGGCGGTGGTGGAAGGCGTCACCGGGCTGCGCGTCTGGATCGAGGCGGCCCTGGATTTCCCGGAGGAGGAGATCGACTTCCTCGCCGCGCCCGAGCTCGCGACGCGGCTGCAGCAGGTCGTCGACGCGCTCGCGCGCCTGCGCACCGACGCCGACCGCGGCCGCCGCCTGGTCGACGGCCTGCACGGGGTGATCGTCGGCGCGCCGAACGCCGGCAAGTCGTCGCTGCTCAATGCGCTCGCCGGCGAGGAACGCGCGATCGTCACCGACATCGCCGGCACCACCCGCGACCTGCTGCGCGAACAGCTCGTGATCGACGGGGTCGGTTTCACGCTGGTCGACACCGCGGGCCTGCGCGAATCGGCCGAGCCGGTGGAACGCGAAGGCATCCGGCGCGCCCGTGCCGAACTCGCCCGGGCCGACCTCGTGCTCGCGGTGCTGGACGACACCGCGCCGGGCCCCGTGCCCGACGGCCTGCCCGCCGCCGTGCCGGTGCTGTGGCTGCACAACAAGGCGGACGCCAGCGGCCACCCGATCGTCGAGCAGGTCCGCGACGACGGTGTCCACCTGTGGGTTTCGGCGCGCACCGGCGCCGGCCTGGACGGACTGCGGCGCAGGCTGCGCGCGCAGGCCGGTGCGCAACCCGCGGGCGAGGGCGGCTTCAGCGCCCGCACGCGCCATCTCGAGGCGATGGACCGGGCCGCCGTGCAGCTGGCGCACGCCGGCGCGCACCTGCATCGCGGGGACGGCGAACTCGCCGCGGAAGACCTGCGGCAGGCCCAGGATGCGCTCGGCGCCATCACCGGCCGCGTCGACGCGGAGGCGTTGCTGGGCCGCATCTTCACGGACTTCTGCATCGGCAAGTGAAGGCGCCGATTCCGTGCGACGGGTCGCGACCGCAACGTTTCCGCCTTGACAAAGCGGCCAACAACGAGTGTGCTGATCGTCATGGTCCGTTAACTTTTCGTCAGGGGAATTCCAGATGACCGCTTCGACTTCCACCTCCCGCGCTCTTCGCTGGGGCATCGCGCTGGCACTGGGTCTGGCCGTCGCCGGCTGTTCGAAGGACGACGAAGCCGCGCCGGCCGATGGCGCCGCGCCCGCGGCCGCGGGCCCGACCGCCGAGCAGGAAGCCGCCGCCGAAGCCGCCGCGCAGGCCGCGCGCGAAGCCGAAGCGGCCCTGGCCGCGCTGCCGACCGAAGAACTGCGCAACCGCGGCAGTCAGGCCCTGCGCGAGCAGCGGCTGTACGCCCCGGCCGGCGACAACGCGATGGAGTACTACCTCGCGCTGCGCGAGAAGAGCGAAACGCCGGATGCGTCCGCCGAGAGCGCGCTGATCGACCTGATGCCGTACGCGATCATCGCCGCCGAGCAGGCCATCGGCCGCGAGGATTTCGTCGAGGCCGAACGGCTGCGCGCGCTGATCGAGAAGACCGACGCGCAGGCACCGGCGCTGCCGCGCATCAAGGACTCCATCGCGAAGGGCCAGGCGGGCGCCGCCGAGCGCGTGGCCGAGGAGGCCGCGCGCGAGGAGCAGCGCGAACGCGACGCCGAGCTGGCGGCCGAGCGCGCCCGGGAAGAGGCCGCCGCGGCCGCCGCCGCTGCCGCCGCCGCGGCGGCGGCCCCGACTCCCGAGCCGACGCCGGCCACGCCGGCCCCGGCACAGCCGCAGCCGCGCCCGACCACCCCGTCGCCGGCCACCACCGCGCCGGCGCCTGTCGCCGCCACGCCGCCGCCGGCCCCGGCGCGCAGCAGCACGCCGGTCGGCGTGCGCACGCCGCAGCCGGAATACCCGCGCGCGGCGATCCGTGCCGGCATCACCGGCGAGGTCACGGTCGAGATCAGCATCGCCGCCGACGGCAGCGTCAGCGACGTCCGCGTGGTCCGCGCGCAGCCGCGCGGCGAATTCGAGCGCGGTGTGCTGTCGACGGTGCGCGACTGGCGCTTCGAACCCATGGACGGCCCGGCGACGATCACGCGCACGTTCACCTTCCGGCCCTGACCCGG
>CBIHMN010000339.1:0-2751 GCA_966211005.1 uncultured Arenimonas sp. | reverse complement strand
GAACACGCCGTCGCTGGTGATCATGATCTGCCTGGCGCCGTCGGCCTTCGCCTGCTGCAGCTGCTTCTCGAGGTCGGCCATGTCGCTGTTCGCGTAGCGGTAGCGCTTCGCCTTGCACAGCCGCACACCGTCGATGATGGACGCATGGTTCAGCGCGTCGCTGATGATCGCGTCCTCCTCGCCCAGCAGCGGTTCGAACAGGCCGCCGTTGGCGTCGAAGCACGCGGCGTAGAGGATCGTGTCCTCCGTGCCGAAGAACGCGGCGATCTTCGCCTCGAGTTCCTTGTGCAGGTCCTGCGTGCCGCAGATGAAGCGCACCGAGGCCATGCCGAAACCATGACTGTCGAGCGCGGCCTTCGCCGCGGCGATCACCCCCGGATCGTCGGCGAGGCCGAGGTAGTTGTTCGCGCAGAAGTTCAGCACCCGGCGCCCGTCGGCGAGTTCGATCTCGGCCGATTGCGGCCCGGTGATCACCCGTTCGGCCTTGAACAGGCCCTGGGCTCGGATCGCGTCGAGTTCGGCGGCATAGCGGGCGAGGGCGGGGTTGCGCATGGCGGGTCTCGGGGCCGGGGAAGGCCGGCATTATCGCGGGTCGGGCGTTGCTGCGGTGCGACATGCGTTCCGCCGGGGACGGCGCGAGACTCGTCCAATATTTTCAACACCCCGGCCGGATATCCCGAACGGTTTGCGTCCGACGAACCGCCGACCCGACCGACCCTTCCGCTGCCCCGCCACCCGGAGATCGCCGATGTCGTATCGCAAACTCAGCCTCGCACTGGCCACCGCGCTGTTCGCGCTGCCGCTGGTCGCGTCCGCGCAGGAAAATCCCGCCGACGAGACCGACGTCGCCGCGGAGGAAGAGGAATCGATGTTCAGCTGGAACGCGGCCCTGACCTCGGACTACGTGTTCCGCGGGGTGTCGCAGTCCGACGAGGAACCGGCGCTGCAGCTGGGCGCCGACCTGGCGTTCGACAACGGCTTCTACGTCGGCGCGTGGGGTTCGAACGTCGATTTCGGCGAAGGCAGCCCGGACATCGAGCTCGACACGTACATCGGCTGGAACACCGACCTCGCCGACACCGTCAACCTCGACGTCATGCTGACGCGCTACAACTACATCGGCGAATCCGACGATTTCGGCGACGGCGACTACAACGAGCTGATCGGCACGCTGACGTGGAACGAGATGATCGCGTTCACCGCCGCCTACACGAACGACGTCTACGCGCTGGAAGAGGATGGCTTCTATTACGCCGTCAACGGCAGCTGGGAGCTCGGCGGCGGCTTCGGGCTCGACGCCGGCGTCGGCCGCAGCCTGTTCGACGAAGCGACGGAAATCGAGGACTACACCGACTGGTCGCTGTCGGTGAACCGCGATTTCGGGCCGGTCAACATCGCGCTCGGCTACTACGGCACCGATTCGAACGGCGACTGGAACTTCGGCGAAACCGCCGACGACCGCGTCGTGCTGACCTTCTCGATCGGCAGCTGACGCCCCCGCGCGCCTGCAGCAGCGCCTGCAGGCGCGCCTTCAGGCGCGCTTCCGAAGCCGGGCGCCCAGGCGCCCTCCCGCTACGACCAGCTGCAGACCACCTTCCCGCAATTGCCCGACTCCATCAGGTCGAAACCCTTCTGGAAGTCGTCGATGTGCACTTCGTGCGTCAGCACCTTCTGCAGCGGGAAGCCGGACTGCACCAGCTGCGTCATCTTGTACCAGGTCTCGTACATGCGCCGGCCGTAGATGCCGTGCAGCACGAGGCCCTTGAAGATCACCTTGTCCCAGTCGATGCCGGCGCCGTTGGGCAGGATGCCCAGCAGCGCGACCTTGCCGCCGTGGTACATGGCGTCGAGCATGTCGGCGAACGCGCGTGGATTGCCGCTCATCTCCAGCCCGACGTCGAAGCCCTCCATCCGGAGTTCCTTCATCACGTCCTTGACCGACTCCTTCGCGACATTGACCACGCGCGTCGCGCCCATGTCCGCCGCGAGCTGCAGGCGATAGTCGTTGACGTCGGTGACGACGACGTTGCGCGCGCCGATGTGCCGGCAGATGCCGGCGGCGATGATGCCGATCGGCCCCGCGCCGGTGATCAGCACGTCTTCGCCGACGACGTCGAATTCCAGCGCGCAGTGCGCGGCGTTGCCGTAAGGGTCGAAGAACGCGGCGAGCTCGGACGGGATCGAATCGGGGATCGGCCACAGGTTGCTGGCCGGCATCACGATGTACTCGGCGAACGCGCCGTCGCGCGCCACGCCGATGCCGACCGTGTTGGGACACAGGTGCTGGCGGCCGGCGCGGCAGTTCCGGCAATGGCCGCAGACGAGGTGGCCTTCGGCCGACACGCGGTCGCCGACCGCATAGCCGCTGACGCCCGGACCGAGTTCGACGATGCGGCCGACGAATTCATGGCCGATCACGAGCCCGGGCCGGATCGTGCGCTGGCTCCACTCGTCCCATTTGTAGATGTGCAGGTCGGTGCCGCAGATCGCGGTCTTCTCGAGCTTGATCAGCACCTCGTTGGCACCGGGCGCCGGCACCGGCACCTGTTCCATCCAGATGCCTTTTTCCGCATGGCGCTTCACGAGCGCCTTCATCGTCTGCTGGGCCATGTCGTCGTCCAGTGGCCGCGTGGGCCGGAGGGCCGCGATTATACGCGCGGGCCCCGAACGCGAACGTGAGCCGGCGCCCGGACGCGATGCGTCACGGCAGCTCCATCCGCCACCCGATCGCGAGCAGGCGCTCGTCGAGGA